>JBCDLQ010000178.1:0-5555 GCA_039414335.1 Pseudomonadota bacterium
CTTGACCATCAGCTCCACCAGCGTGGAATCCAGACCTTCCAGTTCCGGCGGCAAGGCGCCGACGGCGATCTGCTCAACCTCGACTGCTTCGCCTTCGGCGACCTCGTCCAAGCGACCTTCGGCGGCCATTTCAGCCCGCTTGCCAATCGCTGCGCAAGCGGCTTCATCGTGCGTCTGTTCACCTTCGCCAGCCAGCCGCGCCCGCATGCTGGGCAGGGCGCCAACGGCGTCGGCGACGATCGAGGTCACGCGGGGCTCTGGCATCAGCTGACCGTCGAGCACCCGATTGAGCATGCTCTCCACGGCCCAGGCAAATTCGCCGATCTCCATGGCACCCGCCATGCGACCCGATCCCTTGAGGGAGTGAAAGGCACGACGGATCGTGACCGTGTGCTCTTCGTCAGCAGGCTGATCCTGCCACTGGGGAACGATGTCGCTCAGGGATTCGTATTCCTGATCAAATTCTTCGAGGAAAATTTCGACGATGTCGAAATCGTCGAAGGCGGACGGGGGCGGCTCGGCCGGCGGAGAGGCCGGTGCCTCTGCCTCGGCAATGCTCAGTTCGTCATCGTCTTCCTTATCGAAGACCGTGTCTTCGACTTCGATTTCCTCTGTCTCGTCGATTTCGACGGGCTCGCCATCGTCGAATTCCCTATGGTCGAATTCGCTATCGTCGAGCTCGATCTCCACGGCTTCCGAATCATCTTCGAGATCAAGCAGATTGTCGGACGCTTCTGCATTCTCCTCCAGTTCGAAGTCGTCCTCGACTTCGACTTCTGCTCTCGAATCGGGTGTGGTGTCGATCTCCAGCGTGTCGGCGAGGGCGTCGCTGTCGGATTCGAGGTAGCCCAGGGCCGTCAGGCGTTCACGCGCCGAATGCAGGTAACGATGACCTCGTTCGTCCTGCGTGGTCAGGCTTTCGAGGTAAAACTCCGTGACCGTCAGCGTTTCGGCCAGCGCTTCCAGCGCCGCCGGGTCGCTTTCCTCGACGTCGGGAGAAAGATGGTCGACCGCTACGCGCGAGGCGGCGTCGAGCATCTGAGCCGCTTCGTCCAGGCTGGCCATTCTCAGCGCACCGGAGATGCGCTCGAGGATCACCGTCGACTCTTCGATCGCGTTGTCGTCGGCCTTCCTGCGATTGATGGCGTCGAGAAGATGCTTGGCGTGGGCCAGATCTTCCAGCGCTTCCTTGACCATCTGCTTGACTACGCGTCGCTGCTCGGACGGCGGCAGCAGGGTCGCATCCGCTTCACCCATCTCCTCGTCGTCATCGAGGTCAGCGGCCAGTCCAAAGCTCTCTTCGAGCTGGGATTCGACCACCAGAAGTTCGCGGGCCACCATCAGCAGTGCCGGGTCTTCCGGGTTGTTGCCCAAATCCTCAAGCTTGCTGGCCTGCGCCTTGACTCGCGTGGACAAGTGGTCCAGGCCTAGCATGGAAAGGCTTTCGCCGACCGATTCGAGCAGGGCGGTCTGTTGATTCAAGACTTCCGGATCGCTGTCGCGTTCCAGTTGCGTGCCCAGGGCTTCCTTGATCTTCGCCAGATCTTCGCGGGCCGCCTTGGTGACTGCCGAAAACAGCGCCCGGTTGCGGCCAGCGAGAAAGACCTTGGCCTGAGCGAGCTGATCCGGCGTGTGCTCGGCCAGATCGAAGGCTTCTTGCACTTCCTGGGCCAGTGGCGTTTTCGCCTGGGACAAGGCGATCTGGAACAGGAAACCACGGCAGAGGTCATCGGCTTTTTTCGCCAGTTCCTCGCTCTCGTCCTGTTCCGCAAATTCTTTCAGCGTGACATCCGTGCGCGCGAACAGGCGCGTCAGATTCGGGCCGCCGGCAACGTGCTGTTCCTTCAGCGCCTCGCACAGGGCGGCTGCGGCCCAACCGACGCGACGAACGGCAACGGGTGCCTGGCCCGCATCGCGAATCTTCAGGGAAACGTCGGCCAGGGCCTGGACCGCTTCACTGTCCTGGTTGTTGACCAGGAAGCCGCGCAGGGCGTGCTGATAGTCGCGTCGCAGTTCGGCGAGTTCCGCCTCGTTGCTGGCCTCGGGCAGGGTGACCCCATCCACTTCGGGACGGAAGAACATGGCTTCATCGAGAGCCGGTTTGCCGGCTGAGGCGCGGAGATCATTGATGGTGGGCAGCACCACGACCGGCGTGTCGGTCTGGGTGCTTTCCAGGTAATCCAGATAATCAGGAAGAATCGCCGTAGCTTCGAGGATGCGGGCGATGGTTTCGCCTTCGTCACGGGCCTCGCCGCCCTTCAGGGCTTCAAGCGCCAGACCCATGGCCTCGGCGATCAGCTTGCCGCTGTCGAACTCCATGACGGCCAGTGAGCCGGCCACTTTCTCACAGGCCTCAACGGCCTGATCCAGATCGCCGGACTGGCGCTCGCGGTCTTCGTCGCCGAAGCGTTCGACCGCCTGTCGCACGTCCTCGAACAACTCGTCCAGCAGTGGACGTGTCCACTGCAGGGACTGGTTACTGATATGACTGTTGCTCATGACAACAGCCCGGCGTGCTGGTTGATATCAAAGCCACGCATGCGTCACTGACCTCTCTGTCAGAATCCTTGGACCCGTATGTCGGATGACATGAACCACGTCGCCTCAGGCGTCGTCTTCCGGCAGGGTGAAGTCAGATACAGAATCGCGCAGATCGCGGACGAGTTCGGCGAGGTTCGCCACCGACTTCGCGGTTTGTCCCGTACCTTCCGTGGTCTGAACCGAGATGTCTCGAATTGAATTCATCAGCTGAGCGATCTTGGTTGCGTTCTTGGATTCGTCTTGCGCCTGGCGCGAGATGTTCTGAATCAGTCCGGCGAGGTCATTCGAGACCGTCTCGATCGACTCCAGTGCTTCACCGGCATCCTCGGCCAGTCGAGCACCCGAAACTACCTGTGTGGTCGTCTGTTCCATGGAGTTCACGGCTTCGGCCGTATCGGCCTGAATCGTCTGGACCAGGGCTTCGATTCGACGCGTCGCGTTCGTGGCACGTTCAGCAAGGCGCTGAACCTCGTCAGCAACGACGGCGAAACCGCGACCGGCACCACCGGCCGATGCGGCCTGAATGGCGGCGTTCAGTGCGAGCACGTTCGTCTGCTCGGAAATGCCGTTAATCAGTTCAACGATGTCACCAATCTCCTGGGACGATTCACCCAGTCGCTTGATTCGCTTCGAGGTTTCCTGGATCTGGTCACGAATGTTGTCCATGCCCGAGATCGTCTGGCGCACCATGTCGGCACCGCGGTTGGCGATTTCGACCGAGTTCTGGGCGACGTCGGCCGACTCACTGGAGCGCTGGGCCATGTCATCGAAGGAACGCGCCATGTCGTTGATCGTGTCAGTGGCTTCACGAATTTCGCGGGCCTGGTGTTCTGAGGCCTCGGCGAGTTGCATCGTGGTCGCCCGGGTTTCCTGGGCCTGGGCCGCAACCTGCTGGGCCGTGCTGTTAACGCCGGAGACCAGGTCGCGGAGAGCTTCCACCGCGTAGTTGACCGAGTCGGCGATGGCGCCCGTGACGTCCTCGGTCACGGTGGCCTGAACGGTGAGGTCACCATCAGCGAGCGAGCTCATCTCATCGAGCAGGCGCAGAATGGCGTCCTGGTTACGCTGGTTGACTTCCGTCGTGGCGCGAGCGCGCTTGCGCTGAGCCAGGTAAGCGCCAAAGCCGATCAGGAACAGGATGCCCAGGGCACCACCGGCGAGGACCAGGCCGGCCAGCAGTGAGGGCCAGAAGCCAACGTCGCTCAGTTCGTTGTAGCCCTGCGCCAGTGCCTGGGCCTGCTCCGTGAGATCTTCGGAATCCAGGAAGATCTCATCGGCAGCCTCGCGTACCTCGAAGAGGTCGGTGGAGGCGGTCAGGATCGTGTCCACGTCGAGGCGGATCTCTTCGAAGATCGGCATCACGTTGGCCAGACCTTCGAGCACGCGTGAATTGCGAGCGGCGACCAGGTTCAATTGCTCATCACCGTTGATCAGGCCCTGGAGTACGCGATCGAACAGTGCGGCAGTGGAGCGGAAGTCATCGGCGGCGGTGATGGCGGCAGGGCCACCACCGAGGATCTCGCCGACGAGGCGTTGCATGCGGTCGGCCAGGGCGAGCTGGCGGCTGGCCACGTAGATCTGTACCGTCGGTGAGCCGGTCTCGATCATGCGGCGAACCACGTCATCGGATTGAGCCTGGAGTGCCGGAATGTTGTCGGAGAAGGCGATGGCACTATCTGCCAGCTCGATAACAAGATCCGTACGGTCGAGAATCTGGGTGCTGAACTCGTTAATCTCGCTCCAGGTATCTTCGAGCGTCGAGAGACGATCGTTCACGCTGACGGGCGAGGCCGGAAGACCGGTTTCCGAGTTGCCGCCACGCAGCTGATTGATCGCGCTGTTGATGGCATTTCGCGTCTCGCGGAGCTCATCGAACGAGTCGAAGTTACCGACGGCGGCTTCACCGGCGGCCTTGGCCAACTGCTGCGCGCGTACCTGAATGTCCGTCGTCAGGGACAGGTACTCGGTCTGCTGCGTGTTGCGCTGGTTGAGCAGGTAGAAGTTGAACGCTACCAGGGCCAACAGGGCAACCAGCAGCACGAACAGCAGTGCCTGTGCAGGCGACAATCGCTGCTCGGTTGATTGCGAAACCACACTACTCATGCCTTCACCTCATTAGTACTCATTCGAAATCCTGACTCCAAAACGGGTTCCGTGCCTTTGATAGCGGCACTAGACATCCCCAATTACCTTGTCGTACCGGACCGTCTGTTGATCCGAACCTGCGGGTCGGCGACATCGTTGTATCGACCGAGCCTTTCGTCCGCGCTCCTCACCGAGGGTGTCGAGCGCGATAAAAAACCTATTGCTCTCGCGAGCCGTCCATGAAGTCCAGCCGGCGCTGGAGCTCCTCGACCTGCATCACGCCCCAGTTCTGTTCATTACTGGGGAAGTTCTGATTGACCAGGCCCTTGAGCTCCGTGTCCTTCCAACCGTCGTCACTTTCCAGATCATCCGTATGGAAGTGACGTTGACCAAAGACCTCATCGACTACCAGCCCGGCCAGGCGGCCCTGCAGCTTGGTCAGGATGAGACGCGTTCTCGCGGTGACCGGCGTGCGCGACCCGAAAAGGAACCAGCCGAGATCGGACACGGGTGCCAGGTTGCCGCGGACGTTGGCCACGCCCAGCAACCATTCCTTCGTCCCGGGAACGGGATAGAAGGGCGGAAAGGCAATGATTTCCTCGATTTGATCAATACGGCAGGTCAGGTGGTAATCACCGAGGCGGAACACGACGCCGTCCCAGTTGCTGATCTGTTGCTTCCGGCTGGCTTCGCCAACGTCATGGCCGAGGCTGCGATCCTCGTAGTCGCCCAGTAGCTGGAACAGCGCGCTGCTGTTGCCGGACCCGGATTCGAAATTTTGCTCCCCTTGCATGTTCCCTCGCGACGTCTGGTTCGCCGATGTGGCCTTCCTCAGGCGGTCTCGGTAGAGTTGATCTGGTCACGCACTGCAGCAAGCAGCTCGTCGCGCGTGAACGGTTTGGTCAGGTACTGATCCGATCCGACGATGC
>JBCDLQ010000179.1:0-5553 GCA_039414335.1 Pseudomonadota bacterium
CATGAACTGCTCCTAAGATGGGATAGGTGAGACGCTGCACTTCCTTGAACTGGGCAGGAAACGCTGCCCCGTTGGCCCTGCGGCCGCGCCAAATTCTTGTGAATCAAGGCGCCAGGAAGATTCGGCGCGAAACAGGCCGCCGAGAATAACACGAATGATTCGCATTTAATGCAATGGCGTCGACGCGCGCGATCTTCAGGTCGGATCGCGTTCGCAGGCAGGCATTCGAGGCTGACCGTGCGCCAGGCCCCGTGATGTCAACGTCTTTTCATTGTCCTTAATGGCGTAGCGCCAGAGTGCTTGCTTTGAGAGAGTCAGTAACCCAGTCGAATTTCCGACACCTTGAGCTGGGTGCCTTCCGCCGAGCCCGAGTACTTGCCGACGTAGATGTCATAGACCCCCGAACCGCTCAGACTCAGCCCCGCATCCAGACCCAGACCGCTGCCGTCATCATTGCAGTACCAGCTGCCGTCTGGTGCGTTGACGGCCAGCGTCGTGTCCACTGACCCATCGGTATAAATATACAGCGTTCTTGAACCGTTGTAACGCAACTCCACCGTGGGTGCCGTATTGGCATAGCCCGCACAACCGCTCGTGTTCGACAGCGCCGCATCCAAATCCACTAAACCGCCAGCCATCACGCGCGCAGACCAGGGATCCGGCATGAAGCCGCCTTCCAGCGTGTAGGAACCGGATTGCGCGGTTTGTGAGATATCCAGTCGATTGCCGCCGCCCTGATTCGCCGTGAAGCGGGCCGGCTGATTGGTGTTGGCCGTGATTTGATTGGATCGGTTGTTGGCCGTAATACGGTTGTTTCTATTTCCTGCGCGGTTGGTCGAAGCGCGCGTGTGCTCGCCCAACTCGGAGACGAACAGCGTGGCCGGTACGCCCGAACCGGCCGAGAAGGTGCCGACCCAGATGTCATAGCGGCCCGAACGCGGGTTATCGAAGCGCACCATGGGATTGAAGGACGCTTCGGCACCATCATCATCACACCACCATTCACCGGAGGGATCGTTGATGATCAGGGTGGTATCGGCGTCGGAATCAACGCTGAAGGTCAGCGGCAATGAACCGGAATCGAAGCTCACGGAATAATCCGGCGCCTCGGCAATATAGCCAACGCAGTTGGTAAATCGGCTACTGGCCTCGATACCGCCGCCGGCGGTCAGGGTCGCCACATAAGGATCGGGACTGAAGCCGCCCTCCAACTCAGTCACCCCGAAGGTGGCCGGTGCGGTGTAGTCTTGTGCAATAGCGACGCCCGACAGGATGATTGCGCCTAGCGGCAGTATGAAATTGAGCTTCTTCATGGTCTGACTCTCCCGATTTCTCTGTTGCTTGCCCCGGGTATATGGTGAAGGGACATCGATCCCCTGTCCAGTTTCATAATCAGGTCCGTTAGAACGACTGGTGGGACTTCTATTGATCACATAAAAGTGACACAAACAGGGGTCTGAAAACGCTGAAGTAACGGAGGACCAATTGCGAAATCACGGCAGCTGCTAGGACCAAAATCTTAGTTGCCGTACTGGCAACGCCGAAAGGCTCGCAACAGCAACTACATTCAACCGCCAATCGAAGGGGAAAGCACATGTCTTCCACGAATCACCGGCTGCAACGGCCAATCCTGATCGGTCTGCTTCTTGTACTGCTATCAGCATTGCCTTTGAACGCCCTCGCGGCAGTCATTTTTTTCCAGAACGATCAAGCCGGATTCGATGCTGCACGTGCTGGGACGACTTTTGTCGGTCTGGAGGACTTCGAGTCGAGCACGAATAACTCCGGCGGCTTCCAGACCTTCGACGATCCATTGCTGCCAGGAGTTGCGAGTGCACCCAACCCCTGGTTCCCCAATGGCACCAACCCGACCATGGGCATGACCATTCAGTCGAATACCCTCGGCGGAAATCCGAGCATGCCCGCCCCCAATATCCCACCGGGAATTCGGGGCCTGGTGACAGCGCCACCAGGGTTTTTGGGCACTCCCACGCATCAGATCAGCAACTCTCAGGAAAACGAGAGCTTTGACATGGTTTTTGGCCTGGCTGGAACGCGGGCCGTGAGTTTCGTTCCGCTGATCTTCGACGTAGCGTCGTCCGGCGATTCGGGCACAGCAACCATCCGAATCTACGACACCGGCAACAATCTGATCGACACGCTGGTGGACACACCCGTCGCCGGCTTTACCAATCCAACGACTGTCATCGGTGTGGTTGCGACCGGGGCCGACTCGATCGGCCGGATCAACGTCTTTGCGACATCGACGGATGATGTGTATTCGGGCGCTGACAACATCCGGGTCTACACCGGCCCGGTCGGTACCGGAATAAGCCTGACGGCCAGCAACAGTAATCCCTCAGAATCTGCTGGCTCCGTGACGCTCACGGCCACCGCATCGGCAGCACTCGCCTCGAACCTCACGGTCACCCTGGGCTATTCCGGAACCGCCGACAGTGGCGGGGATTACACCGGACCCACATCGATCACCATTCCGGCCGGCCTGACAACAGGAAGCGCTATTCTCACCCTCGTTGACGACGGCACTGTCGAAGCTGACGAGACGATTGTGGTCGATATCACCAGCCTCTCAGACCCAACGACCTTTGAAGACACGCCCAACCAGCAGACCATCACAATCGAGAATGACGATAGTGCAGTGGTAACAGTTGCCGATGTTGCCGGCAATGAAGACGACGGCGCGATCACGGTTACAGCGACCCTCAGTAACACTGTCGATAATGGCTTCGATGTCGATGTCAGCACGACCGACGGTTCGGCAACGACAGCGGATAACGACTACACCGCCGTGACCAACTTCACGCTGACCTTTACCGGCACCATGAACGAAATCCAGACCTTCACCGTGACGCCAACCGCTGACGCGACGACCGAATCGGATGAAACGGTTTCGGTCAGCATGTCCGATGTCATGACTGCGGTTGTGAGCCCCAGCGATATCGACATCGCCGATGTCGCCACGGTCACGATCCTGAACGACGATGCCATCAATCTCAGCGTCAATGATCCGACAGCCAGCGAAGCCAACCCGCTGCAATTCACCATCAGCTTGTCTGCCCCGGCACCGGCAGGCGGCGCCTCTGTTGACGTTTCGACCTCCGATGGCACGGCCGCGGCCGGCTCCGACTACACGGCCCTCTCCGGGTCCACCGTGAACTTTCCACCCGGCGGGACCAATGCAGTGGTCAATGTCACCGTCAACGATGACAGTACGGTCGAGGCGGATGAAACGGTGACCCTGACGCTGTCCAACCCCGTTGGCACGGACGTGATGATCGCCGATGCCATGGGCTCAGGTACGATCGCCAACAACGACCTGGCCGTGGTCTCCGTGGCTGATGTCGCCATCAATGAAAGTGCGGGACTAGCCGCCATCACCCTGACCTCCAGCGCGGCGGTGGACGATGGCTTCTCTGTAGATGTCTCGACCATTGACAACACTGCGACCGCAGGCGACGACTACACGGCACTGTTTTCGGAGCCCGCGATCTTTTCGGGCGCCGCGGGTGAAACTCAATTCGTGAGTGTCACGGTCAGTGACGATGCCATGGTCGAAGCCGACGAAAGTCTGGATATCACATTGGGCAACGTCATCACCGGCACCGTGGACAGCGGCGACATCGATGCCACGGATACGGCAACGATCACGATTCTGAATGACGATATCGCCACCCTGACCATTGCTGATGTCAGTGGAAATGAAGATGATGGCGCAGTGACCGTGACAGTCGAGTTATCTAGCGCGGTTGACGGCGGCCTCGACGTCGACGTCAGCACGGTCGATGGCACAGCCACCGTAGCGGACTCGGACTATACGCCCGTAACCAGCCAAACCCTGAGCTTCAGCGGCACCGCCAACGAACAACAGTCCTTCCAGGTAACGCCAACGGCAGATTCAACTCCAGAGCTCGATGAAACCGTGTCAATCAATATGAGCAACGTGATCGCAGGCACCGTTGATTCCGGCGACATCACCATCAGCGATACCGGCACGCTCACGATCCTCAATGATGACGACGTCCTGATTCAGATCAACGATGTATCGCAGAACGAGACGAATGCAGGCACCGCGACCTTGACCTTCACTGTCACTCTATCCCAGGCACCGTCCAACACGGTGACCGTCGACTACGCTACTGCAGACGGCACGGCCACCGGCGGCGTTGACTACACCTCCAGCTCTGGCACGCTGACCTTCCTGGCAGGTCAGGACACCCAAGCCATCGATATCAATATCAGCGGTGACCTGTCGGTCGAACTCGACGAGACCTTCAGCATCAGCCTCAGTGCGCCGGTCAACGGCATCATCAATGACGGAACGGGCCTCGGCACGATCATCAATGACGACAGCGCTGCGGTCACGATCGATGATGTTGCCAGCAACGAAGATGATGGTACGGTCACGGTCACCGTATCGCTGGAAAATCCCGTCCAGGGCGGTTTCGCCGTCGACGTCTCAACGGCGGATGGAACGGCTACCACGGCCGACAGCGACTACACGGCAGTGACGTCGCAGACGCTGAACTTCACAGGCAATGCGGGTGAAGTGCAAAACTTCGACATCGTGATTGCAACTGACAGCAAGCTGGAGAGCGACGAGACCTTGACCGTTGCTATGGCCAGTCTATTACCCTCTAACCCGAATATCGATATCTCTGACGATGCGACGGTCACGATCCTCAATGATGACGCCGCAGCCATCACGCTGGCGGACGTCAGCGGCCCAGAAGATGGCGGCGCGATCACGGTGACGGCAACGCTCGACAGCGAAACCGACGGTAGCTTCAGCATCGATGTCAGCACCACCGACGGCAGTGCC
Organism: Pseudomonadota bacterium; assembly: GCA_039414335.1. Lineage (GTDB taxonomy): Bacteria > Pseudomonadota > Gammaproteobacteria > Xanthomonadales > Wenzhouxiangellaceae > Wenzhouxiangella. Next base: position 4,841 of record JBCDLQ010000179.1, read on the forward strand.
ACCGCGGGCAGCGATTACACGGCGGTGACTCAAACCTTATCGTTTACCGGCACAGCAGGCGAAACCCAGACGCTGAGCGTGACGCCTTCGGCAGATACGGAAGCGGAAGGAGATGAGACGGTCTTGCTGTCCCAGAGCAACCTTTCAGGAACAACCCTGGCTATCGACGTCAGCGACGGGGCTACCCTGACCATTGGCAATGACGACTACACCGTTGGCGGTCAGGTCAGCGGCTTGACCGGCACTGGCTTGGTCTTGAGCACCAATGGCCAGACGCTACCGATCAGCGCCGATGGCAATTTCACCTTCCCCAACGCGTTGGCCGATGGCACGCCCTACGACGTCGCGGTGGATACGCAGCCGACTGCACCGATCCAAATCTGTTCGGTTACCAATGGCAGCGACAACGTCAACGGACAGAACGTGACCAATGTCCAGGTCGACTGTGTCACTCAGGAATCCGGCATCAGCCTGTCCCTGAGCCTGATCGACTTTGGGCCATTGGATCTGGGTGAAACCAGCACGGCCAGCCTGACGGTGGACAGCAACGGTGTGAATGATCTGATCATCACGAACATCACCAATCCGGATGCGCCGTTCGCTGTGACTGGCGGCAGTTGTACAGCGGTGCCCGTCATGCTGATCCCTGGAACGAGTTGTGACATTACCGTTGAAGTCACCCCACTAGGATTCTCGGGCACCCTGTCGTCCAG
>JBCDLQ010000180.1:0-5547 GCA_039414335.1 Pseudomonadota bacterium
CCCGCGCGCGGTCGATCGAGACGTCCAGTTGCGGCAGGTTTAGTTCGAAATTGAGTTCCGCATCGACAAGCCCTTCGATGTTTTCGGACCGTTCGAGCAACGTCTCCGACCATGCGCGAACTGTCTCAAAGTCCGGGCCGGTGATCACAACCCGAACGGGCGATGAATTGCCGCGTAGCCCAAGACCAGACGGCGTGACCGGGAAGCCGCGCGCAATGGTGATCTCCCCCATCTGCGGTATGAGCCGCGTGGCGACTTCGGCGGATGTAACATCGCGTTCGTCCCACGGCGCCATGCGCCAGACAACGAAAGATCGCCAGGCGCGATTGCCCCAGCCGGTGAAGGTGAACACCGTGTCCACCACGCCTTCTTCCTTGAAGGGCAGCAGGATGTCCTCGACCTGACGCGCGGCCTGCACAAGACAGGCCGCAGCACCCGCCCAGTCACCATTGGCCTGCAGCTGCTCGATGGGCTGGAAATCCACGCTGACCATGGCGATCCTGGCCGAATGCAGGCCGCCGAGCGCCTGCTTCACGCCTTCATTGATCGCGCGGTAATAGCCCAATGAACTCTCCCAGCTCATGCCGCCGAGCAGGCCAACGGTCTTCATGCGGGCGATCTGGATTCCGTTTGCCAGAAGATCAAGCGATTGCCGAAGGGATCGGTTACGGTCAGTTCGCGCAGGCCCCAGGGCATGGTTTCAATGCCCGGACGGGCGTTGCGGTAGGATTGACTCCTCAGTGAATCGTGGAAAGCCTCAAGATCATCAACGGCAATCCGGACCGCCGAACCCGGCGTGCAGTCACCGTGGTGTTCCGACAGATGAAGCACACAAGAACCCAATGAGATTTGAAGGTAGAGGGGTAGATCGTCCTCGAAGCGGTGCTCCCAGTCCACGTCGAAGCCGAGATAATCGAGGTAGAACTCGCGCGCCTTCGTCTCATCAAAGCTACGCAGAATGGGAATCGTCTGGCCCAGACTCATGAGTGAAACCTCGGCTTGTCATGGATCAGGAACCCCGGACAGAAGCACGTCGCGAGATGGGTCATCTGGCCTCTCCGGACGTAGTCAATCCGAGCAGATCATTGAAGCGCTTTTGCGGGCTCATCATCCTCAGGCACGTTAACGCCCCGATCTGATGTGATCAAGCGCTCAGGCGCGAACAGAATGGGATAGGACCCGCCAGATCGCGACGATCGTGAAGACATGGAATGCGGCAATTCCGAGATTACTGATGACGACAGGGTTTTGAAACGTGCCGACAGTCCATGGCGTAGTCAGCTTATAGATGACCTGGACAGAAAGCAGGGCCGCTACTGGCATGGGATCACGGAAGAAGAGCAAGCCGACCGATGCGATGAGAATGCTCAGGTAAACGGACAAGAGAATGCCTCGCGCCGGAGTCGCCTCGCCGTAGCTGGCCTCGGCCCAAGTCGCATCCAGCAGCAATCCTGCACACACCGGTACCAGAACGACAATATTCAGAAGCAAAGACAGAATGATCAGCTTGTTCATGATTGGCGCCATCAAGAAAGGCGCTATTCCAACCCAGCCACGTGATGGGCCTGGCAAGGCGGTGTCCCTGCTAGCCATCGATGGTAACCGAGTCGCCTTGTCGACGAAGAAACGCCGCTATTGCACTGGGTCGGTCAAGTCGAATTACATCAACTGATTCCGCATGCCGATCCAACACTCCAGTAATCCTGGGTCTGGAGATGTTCGGGTAGAGCAGGACCCAGTGTAGGAATCCCCAACTCAGTCTCTCGGGGCATCCCGCCGGCATCTCCTCTCGCTCTCGTCCTCGATGATTCAACCATCGCTTGATGACGCGCCAAAGGCAGCGCCATCGCGACAAATCGAGAAGAATCACCGTATCCGCCGCCCGCAGGCGCTGATCCAGGGTGCCGGAGAAATTGCCGTCCATGATCCATGTCTCCTGCTCCAGCAGTTCGTCGACGCGGCATGACCATTCTGCCTTGTCAGGCTCGACCCAGCCCGGCTGCCAATAGTGTTCGTCAAGATGGATGACCGGCAACCCGGTCACGGACCCCAGGCGACGGGCCAGGGTGCTTTTTCCAGCCCCGCCAGAGCCAATGATCAGAACGCGCTGCATGATGGATATCAGACTATTTCCAGACTCGCTGCTTGTTGACCGCTTCCTTCGCTCGGAATGCCGCTTCCAGGTCCACGTCATAGCGATTGGCAATCGAGCACAGAAAAATCAGCACGTCAGCTAACTCGTCGGCCACCTCGCCACCGGGTACATCGATCTTCAGGCCCTCAGCGGTACGAACGGCCTTGAATAGCTCGCCCATCTCCTCGCCCATCAACAGGCACTTGTCGATTACAGACTGGTCGTCGAAGCCCCGCTGTCGTTCCAGCTCGATGACATAGGACTGGAGATCAGCCAAAGTTGCCTGTGGGGGTAGCACTAGCGGGTCATCAGACACGATGATGGCTCCTGATTCGCAGATGATTTGATGATCGCACCTCGAAAGAGTTAAACCCGAAGCCATTGAAACCGAAGCAATCGGATCCGTATCAATCGATCGAAATCACCCGATTCTTGCCCGTCTGCTTTCCGACGAGCAAACGTGAATCGGCTCGGTTGATCGTGACCATCGCGTCCTCGCCTGCCGTCTGCTGCGCCAAGCCGATCGTGACGGTAATCACAGGGATATTTGACGAGGGCTCGATCGTCTCCTGAGCAATCGATTCTCGCAGTCGCTCGGCCGCTTCGATCGCGGCATGATGGTCGGCTGCATTCAAGCGAACGATAAACTCCTCTCCACCCCAGCGCGCTACCACGTCGTCATCGCGAGTGCGCGCCAGCAAAAGCGCGGCAACCTTCTGAAGAACCTGGTCACCGGTCTCATGGCCAAAGCGATCATTGAACAACTTGAAATTGTCGACATCGATAACGGCAAAGAAATGCTGCAGCACCGGCGGCTCAGCATCGACGCGCGACAGGAAGCCGCGGCGATTGAGTAGCTTGGTCAAATAGTCGGTCGACGCCGATACTTCCAACGATCGGTTGGCCCGGCGCAGCGCCTCGGTCTGCTGATTGACTTCCGCCTGTAGCTGGCGATTGCGAATTCGGATTCGCTGCGTGTTCCAGTAGCTGAAAAGCCAGATCGACAGCAGCGCCGCCACCAGCAAACCACTTTGCCCCCAAGGAGTCTGCCACCAGGTCGGCTGAACCTCAACGCGCAGGGATGCCGCCCGCACGTTCCATAAGCCGTTGCTGTTAGCCGCCTGCAGTTCAAAATCGTACTCCCCAGGCTCCAGGCCAACGAAGAAGGCTTCCGGCTCCGCCGAGACCGGAGACCATTCCGCATCCGCCTCGGCGTCCTCGGCATCGTGCAGTCGCCATCGGAAACGGTTGGCGCTCGCCTGCCGATGGTCGTCTGCGATAAATCGCAGGCGCAAGGTATCGGCCAGCGGCGGCAGCTCGATGTCCGTATCAACGGGTACGGGATTGCCATCGATCCAGGCCGATACAACCGCGGCGCTGGGGGGCTGCGGTGAGAGCATGACCTCGTCGGGCTGGAAGCTCACGAAGCCGCCGAGACCGCCGAAGTAGATCCGTCCCGCGTCACCCAGATCACCCGAACGCGCATAGAACTCGTCCACCACCAGCCCGTCGGAGGTGCCAAAACGAGTCACGGAGGCATCGCTGAGGTCGACGGCCATCAGCCCGCGGGTCGTGGCCGCCCACAAGCGATCTGCGCCGGCCGCCAGGCGCTGCACCGCGCTGTTTGGAAAGTCCGGCATCAGGATCAGCCGGGTCGTCTTGGCCTCAAGCAAATCATGGCGAGCCAGCCCGAAACTGGTCGCGACCCAGAGCTCATCGCCCAGGGGCAGCACGTCATGGACATTGCCATCGACGATCAGTGTCTCGCGATCGACGATGTCGACCACGCCCGCCCGATCGATATGCGCCACTCCCGCATTCCACAGGCCAACCCAGATACCACCGGCGCCGTCAGACTCGATATCCGAAATCGACTGGTCCGGCAGCACGCTGTCCGCATCGGGTGCATAGCGCCGGACATCGCCTTCCGCACCATAACGATAGAGGCCCGCCGACCAGGTGCCCACATCGACAGAGCCATCGAGATGGCTGCGCAGCGAGGTCACCATTTGATCATCGTGAACCGCGAAGCGAGCTGGCCGCGACAGCGTCTCCGTCACCGGGTCAAAGGCCAGGATGCCGTTTCGCGTCCCCAGCAGCACATCACCATTGCGGCGGGCGAAGTGAATGATGGCCAGCGTCTCCGTTGCCGGCACGCGATAGAAGCGCAGCCCCTGGGCTTCCTGTCGCAAGCGCCAGAGCCCTCGCCGCGAGCCGATCAGTACGTCATCCGGTGCCAGCTCGAGAATTGCGTCGGCCGTATCCAGATCCGAATCGAGCAGATAGCCGTCGAAGCCAGGCACCGTGGGCTGGGCCTTGATCACGCCGGCCTCTCGCGTCGCAATCCAGCCCACGCCGCTGCGGTCGAAATGGAAGCGTCGAATATTGCGCTCGGGAAAGAGCGCCAGGTCCGTTCCATCGAAGGGTGCCGCGCGCTCACCATCTGAATTCAGGGCATGGATGCCCGACAGGGTGCCGATCAGAATTTGACCATTCGGCGCCATGGCCAGCGTATTGATCAGGGGAAAGTCAGCCTCGACCGCAACCGGACGACCGCCGTCGCTGCGGTAAACCGCTTCACCGTCGGCGATCCAGATCCATTGTCCGTCGTAGGTCAGCGCGCGCGGATGGCGCCCCCAACCATCGATGGGACTTGGCGCCGGTCCGCTGCCGCCCACCTCGAACCAACCGTCGAAGGTCGCAACCCAGATCGACCCGTTCGGACCATCGGTGATGGACCAGATGCGTTCGAACGACTCATCGTCAAATCGCTGGACCTGAACGGGCTCATCCTGCTCCGGCTCCAGGCGCCACAAGCCACTGTCTGCCGAGCCGATCCAGACCGTGCCCTGCTGATCCTCGAACATCACCTGGATGTGCGTGGGCGCGCCATTGCTGTTGATTTGCTCGAAGCGCCCGTCGATGCCAAGTCGCAGATTGAGACCGCCACCCCAGGTCCCGACAAAAACCCGGCCATCCTGCGTGGCCAGCACCTCGCCTGCACCGGAATGCGACAAAGACTGCGGATCATCTTCCTGATGCAGAAAGGACTCGACCTGATAACCATCGAAAACGTTGGCGCCGCCAGAAGAACTGCCCAGCCAGATGCGACCGCGCTGGTCCTGATCGATACTGAACACGGTAGAGTCCGACAGGCCATCGGCCAGCGTCAGCATCTCGAATTCGACCGAATGGGGCTCGGTCCAGATCTGGGTGTTAGCGCTAACCCACCCTGAGAGGGTCAACAGCAGCGCGCACGAAATCGGCTGTCTGAGCAGCAGGCCGAGCATGGTTCCGTCTCCTTCCCTGGTTACGAAACGTCGATATTGAAGCGAGTTTAGCTCATCAAGCCCGATTTTTTTCGCTGGCCCAATGGAGCTGTTCCACAACGCGCGCCGCCCGACGCTGCCGGG
>JBCDLQ010000181.1:0-5540 GCA_039414335.1 Pseudomonadota bacterium
CCGTCCGAAGAAGCCAAGTACGAAATCCTGGTTTTCACGGATCCGGACTGCGGCTACTGTCGTCGTCTCCATGAGCAGATCGCCGAGTACACGGCGGCGGGTATCAGCGTCAACTACATGGCCTTTCCGCGGGCCGGTGTCGGGTCAGGCTCCTATGACAAGCTGGTCTCTGTCTGGTGTGCTGAGGATCCGAACGCGGCGATGGACGTGGCCAAGGCCGGCGGTACGCCGACTCCGGTCAGCTGCGAAAACCCCGTCGAGGCGCAGTATCGATTGGGTCAGTCGCTCGGCGTGACCGGCACGCCGTCCATCCTGACTCGTGATGGCGGCATCATCCCGGGTTACGTTCCGCCCGAGCAGTTGATCAGCCGACTGGATGCATTGGCCGCTCAGGCCGAATAATCCTCTCCCTGAGAGTCGCTTGATCGAGAGGGCCTGCGGGCCCTCTCTTCGTTCCCGGTCGGAGAAACCGCCGAGACTCTCGCCTTATAATGACCGGCTGAATAAACGGCAGCGAATCCGCCCGCTGCCAGCACGGGGATGATTGATGATTCTGCTCGGCCAGAATGCGCTTCCGGCGTTTCGCTTGACCCAGTTGGAAAAGGAGTTTTCGGAGCGATCCGGACGCGCCTGCTCGATCGAGGCGAAGGAGCTGGTGCTGCTTGATGCCCAGCGTTCTCCCAGCTCGATGGAACTCGAACGATTGGAGCAGCTCCTGCATGGGCAGGCCTGGAATGCCGATGAAGCAGGTCCAGAGGATGTGTTCGTACTGCCTCGGCCAGGCGTTCTGACGCCATGGGCGACGCGAGCCGGTGAAATCATCCGCCACTGTGGCCTGGGCGATTTTGCCCGCGTCGAACACGGCATGCGCGTGACGGCCCGTGACGATACGGGGCCGGTCGCTCCGGACGCAATGCTCACCGCTGCGCTCCATGACCGAATGACTCAGGTAGTGCTACCGGCCTCCACGGTGCTGTCGGATTGGCTGTCTGAGCAGACGCCAGGTTCCCTTGGCATTCTGGCGCTGGGCGATGATCCGATCGCTGCACTGGGCGTGATCAATCGTGAGCTGGGGCTGGCACTGAGTGACGGGGAGATGGCCTACCTGGCCGATGCCTACGCGACGATGGGTCGCGATCCTACCGATGCAGAGCTGATGATGTTTGCCCAGGCCAACTCCGAGCACTGCCGCCACAAGATCTTCAATGCGAGCTGGACGGTGGATGGTGCAGACCGTGATCCCTCGCTGTTCAAGCTGATTCGACTGACCCACGCAGCGACACCGCAGGGCACGAAGGTGGCCTACGACGACAACGCTGCGGTCATGGAGGGCTTCGACGCTCAGCTGCTGGTGACCGATGCGGAACAACCAATCTATCGGAACGAGCCCGTGCGCCTGCACGCGCAAATCAAGGTTGAAACTCACAACCACCCCACGGCCATTTCGCCGGACCCAGGGGCGGCCACCGGTTCGGGCGGTGAGATCCGCGATGAATCGGCAACCGGTCGTGGCGCGCGCCCGATTGCGGCATTGACGGGGTTCAGCGTGTCGGACCTGCGAATTCCCGACCATTTGAACGACTGGGAAGTGGCACCCCCTTCGCCACAGCGACTGGCCTCGGCCTGTCAGATCATGCTCGAAGGACCGATCGGTGGAGCTCGATTCAACAACGAATTCGGTCGGCCGGCCCTGTGTGGCTACTTCCGAAGCTTCAGCCAGGTCATGGGCGATCGCTTGTGGGGTTACCACAAGCCGATCATGATCGCCGGCGGCAGCGGCATGATCCGCGACGAGCTGACCCACAAAAAGCCCTTGAGCCCGGGAGATCGCATCATCGTGCTCGGCGGTCCGGCCATGCTGATCGGTCTGGGCGGTGGCGCGGCTTCATCGATGAGTTCCGGTCAGTCCGACGAGCAGCTGGACTTTGCCTCCGTTCAGCGCGGCAATCCTGAAATGCAACGACGCTGCCAGGAAGTCATTGACCGCTGCTGGCTTCGAGGCGAGGGCAACCCGATCAAGTCCATCCATGACGTCGGTGCTGGTGGACTGTCCAATGCCATCCCCGAGCTGCTCGACGACGGCGGCGTCGGGGGCTCCCTGGACCTGCGAGCCATTCCGAGCGCTGATCCTGGCCTGTCGCCGATGGCGATCTGGTGCAATGAGTCCCAGGAGCGCTACGTCCTGGCGCTCGCGCCGGCCGATCTCGATGCCTTTGCCGAGCTGTGCGCCCGCGAGCGCTGCCCCTGGGCTGATCTGGGCCAGGCGACGGAAGCGCGCCGATTGCTGCTGCACGACAGCCTGCGCGATGAGGTGGTGGTCGACATGCCGCTGGAAACCCTGCTCGGTCGTCCGCCGAGCATGCATCGCGATGCGCAAACGCAGTCGGTGCCCGTACTCGATGAATCACTGGACGGCCTGGACGTGAGCACGGCGCTGGATCGCTTGCTGGCCCTGCCCACGATCGGCGGCAAGCATTTCCTGATCACGATCGGCGATCGCAGCGTTGGCGGTCTGACGGCGCGTGATCAGATGGTCGGTCCCTGGCAGGTACCCGTAGCCGATTGCGCCATCAACCTGTTGGACTATCACGGTTATGCGGGTACGGCGATGGCCATGGGCGAGCGCACCCCCCTGGCAATCACGGACTCGGCAGCATCGGTTCGCATGGCGGTCGGTGAAGCGCTGACCAATCTGGCGGGCGTGCAGCTGTCGGGCCGAGATCGCATCAAGCTCTCGGCCAACTGGATGGCCGCTGCTGGAGCCCCCGGTCAAGACGCGGCCCTGCGTGGGGCCGTCGAAGCCGTCAGTGAATTCTGTCGGGCGCTGGATCTTTCGATACCCGTCGGCAAGGATTCTCTGTCCATGCAGACGATGTGGAACGACGGCACGCAGAATCACCGCATGATCGCGCCTGTGTCTCTGATCGTTTCGGCCTTCAGTCCCGTCGTCGAGGCGCGCCGTCACCTGACGCCACAGCTGCAGAGCGATCAGGGCGAGACGGTGCTGATTGCGATCGAGATGCCTTCCCAGCGCCTGGGTGGATCCAGCCTGGCCCAGGTCAGTCAGCGTCAGCTGGGTCCCGTGCCCGATGTTGATCAGCCGCAGTGGCTGGCGCAGTTGTTTGATGCGACTCAGGCGCTACAGGCGAAGGGTGAGCTGTTGGCCGTGCACGACCGTTCCGATGGCGGTTTGCTGGTGAGCTGTCTTGAGATGGCTTTTGCGGGCCGAACGGGGCTGGCACTGGAGACCGACGCTTCGGATGCTGCGGCCTTCCTGTGCGAGTGGTTCAATGAAGAACTGGCGGTAGTCGCTCAGGTTCGCAGCAACGCCGTTGAAGACGTCCTGGACCTCCTGGAATCCCAAGCCCCCGATCTGCGCTCACGCGTGATTGGTCGCGTTGTCGGTACACCCTCACTCACGGTGACTGGACCCGATCGCCAGTGGCTGAATCGCCCCATGGGCGAGCTCCATCAGGCCTGGTCGCAGACCAGCCATCGCATGCAGGCGCTGCGCGATCATCCCGAGTGTGCCGATGAAGAGCAGGCCGCCCGAGGTGACTGGTCCCGACCGGGTCTCACACCCAAGGTGACTTTTGATCTGGCACCCGCCGTGGTTACTGGCCAACGTCCTCGCGTGGCGATTCTGCGAGAGCAGGGCGTCAACGGCCAGCGTGAGATGGCCCAGGCCTTCATGCAGGCCGGCTTCGATGCGGTCGATGTCCACATGAGCGACCTGGCTTCGGGCCGCCAGCGCCTGGCTGAGTTTCAGGGCCTGGCGGCGTGCGGTGGCTTTTCCTTCGGCGACGTGCTGGGGGCCGGGCAGGGCTGGGCCCGCTCGATTCTGTTCAACGAGGCTCTGGCCGATCAGTTCGCGGCCTTCTTCGGCGACAGCTCGCGCTTTGCGCTCGGCGTGTGCAATGGCTGCCAGATGATGGCTTCCTTGGCCTCGATCATTCCGGGCGCTGAGCATTGGCCGCGCTTCGTGCACAACCGCTCGCGCCAGTTCGAGGCGCGCTTGAGTCTGGTCCGCATCGAGTCGTCGCCGTCCCTCATGCTGACGGGCATGGAAGGATCGCTGCTGCCCGTGGCCACGGCCCACGGCGAGGGTCGCGCGTCGTTTGCCGACGATGCGCTCGGTCAGGCATCGGTGGCGGTCCGCTATGTCGACGGCAGCGGTGCCGTCGCCGGCACCTATCCGGACAATCCCAACGGCTCGCCGGAAGGGGTGACAGGCTTGTGCAACACCGATGGTCGTGTGACCATTCTGATGCCGCATCCGGAACGGCTGCTGCGTCGCGTCAACTATTCCTGGGCGCCTGAGGCCTGGGGCGAGCACTCCCCCTGGATGCAGATGTTCATCAACGCACGACGTTGGTTGGACTGATGATTGAATTTCTGATCAGGAGAACGGCATGAGCAAGGACTCAGATTCCCGGAAGGACGGTTCCGAGGGCGAAAGCAACCCGGTCAAGGAAATGTTCCTGCTGGCCGCGCTGTATATGCCCATGGGCTTCTTTCTATGGTTCTTCGCCGCCAGCCTGCTGATGCTGCCGGCACGCATCATTTCGCAGCTCGTCCTGACCACCCTGCACGGTGATCTGTTCGAGCGGATCTTCCAGTCGGATTTCTACTTCGAGATCCACACGACGATCCTGGTGCCCAATCCGGACGGCGGCGCGGATCTGCCGCTGACCTGGGACGTCAATCCCATGCTCTATGCCTGGGGCATGGCCCTGATGTTTGGTTTGATCATGGCGACGCCGCTGAAGGCGGGTCAGCGCATCGTCCAGCTGCTGATCGGCTTTTCCGTGGTCAGCGTCGTGACGATCTGGGGCGTGTACTGGGAAACCTGGCGTGATCTGGCCTTTCTGTTCGGGCCTGATGCCCGGGCGGCGGTCGATGCGAGCGCCATGAGCCCGACCGTGATTGCCCTGTTTTACCAGCTGGGCTACCTGATGTTCCCGGCCGTGATTCCGATTGCCACCTGGATTCTGATGAACCGCGATTTCATCGAAACCAAGGTGGTGCGGCACAAGGTCTGAACCCGAACGGGGTTTTGGTGGTCTGTTGAAGCAGATTGTTGGCCTGCCGCCCCTTGAGCGTCGACGAGCAAAGAGAAGCAACGAAGTTTTAGATGATGATGATGGAAACCCAATCAGTTTCGGTTCCGGACGACGGTGATCTACTGCCCAGCGTGGGCGATCACCTGGAAGACCGTGCAGCCGAACTCTGCGACCTGATGGTCGAGCAGGAGCGGCTCAAGCCCGAGGACCTGAGCCGGGCGCGAGCCTACCGCGATCAGCACGGCGGCAATCTGTTGACCCTGCTGGTTCGCCTCGGGCTGGTGTCCGAGCGTGATCTGGCCCGGGCCCAATCGGAGCTCATGGGCATCGAGCTGATCAGCGACAAGGACTACCCGGAAGATGCGCCTGAGATCGATCGGATTTCCGTGCGCTACATGAAGCAGCAGCACTTGGTACGGCCATCGAGGACCTGCACGATGGCCCTCCCCACTGTGTCAGGGCTGTCCGCCGATTCGC
>JBCDLQ010000182.1:0-5522 GCA_039414335.1 Pseudomonadota bacterium
CTCGAGAGTTCGAAGGCCAGGAGGCTGGACAGGATTACGGTGCCTTGTCCGTCTCACTCTGGTGGTAATTCGACGCGAATCCGAACTCAATCGGCACTGGCCGTGAGCCCACCCTCCACTCTCGGCCTCGCGCGCGGCCACCACTGATCCATGATCTCGGCGAGTTCGCTCGGCGATCGATCCTGATGGCAGTCGCTGCAGGCATTCGGTGCATTGTCCAGTCCGAATCGAACACTGTCTTCCGGATTCGGCAGCGAACTCATCTCATGGGTGCGCGCTCGCTGCCAGATGCCCGTGTTGAGCTTCGTGATGTGCTTAGGCATATGACAGTCGTAGCAGAAGCTGCCCGGCGCACCGGTGCCGTGACGCGTATGCAGTTCCGGCTCGGCCCCTATCGGCGCATGACAGCTGGCGCAGTAGGCGTTCGACGCCGCCGAAGCACTCAGAATGCCCGGAACGGTCTCGGCCTTGTTTTGATGCGGGTCATGGCAGTCGTAACAGCGGGGTTCGGCGTTCTGATAGCAGGCCGACTCGATCATCGAGCGGAACACCATGCCGATGCCCTTGGGGCGGCCGTTCTGCCAGACTTCAATGGTCGGCGTCGTGCGTCCCGGGGTCAGTGGCGCCTGTTGGAAATACTCGGACAGGTCATTGATCCGACCACTACGACTGTAGCCCGGCTCGTAGATCCTGTAGATATCCTGATTGGCGCTGAAGATGTCCGCGCCGTGGCAGCGTGCGCAGACGGAAAACGCCTGCTCCTTGGGTAGCTTGTCGGCAGAAGCCACATAGGCCACCGGGCGGCCTTCGATGTGGTTGCGAACGAACATGGCCAGGCGGTTGATCGCCGAGGATTCCATATAGTTCACGTGGAGGCTGCCAGGGCCGTGGCAGGACTCACAGCCAATTCCGTGCTCCTGCCAGCTCACCTCACCGCGGGTGTTGTACTCGTCACGGTCATGGATTTCCAGATTGGTCACGTGACAGCGGGCGCAGTACATGTTCCAGGCTGAATTCGTGCTGCGCATCTGCGCCCACAGGTCGTTCAGCGTCTGGGTACTGTTCTCCTGCACGTTCCAGTAGGGAAAGTATTCCTGACGCTCGGTCGACCACTGCAGGGGCAGGCGACGCAGCACGCCGTCGGGTTCCTGAAACACGTATTCCTGACGATACTGATAGCCAATCACATGTTCGATCGGGAATCCGACGAATTCCGGACGTTCCGGATGGCGCAGGGCCATGTAGTACCGGTCGTTCTGTTGAAACATCCGAGCCACGACCTGTCCAGCCAAGGGGTCCGGGCTGTCGGCAGGCAAGCGAAACTCGCCAGCCTCGAAGTCGCCCACCACGGATCCGGCATCCGGGTCCTGCACCATGTTGGCGTGGGGAGAATCGACCCAGTCGCCATGGATGACCGTGTGGCAATCGACACACTGGGCCGAACCCACATAGTCGGCATCGAAGCGTTCCTCGAACTGACCGGCGCGATACCAGGACCAGGCCATCGTGACCAGCAGCGCCAGAATCAGAGCCGCTGCCAGCCAGTGCTGCATCTGTCGAGACCGGCTCACGGGCTCAACGGCCGGTTCAGCCGGCTTGTTGGCTTTGCGCTTTCGGCTCACGCCAGTTCAGTGATGGGCTGCGGGCGGTGGTAGAGGAAACCCTGGAACAAGTCGATACCGATCTCGCGGCACAGGGACGCGTTGACTTCGGTCTCGATTCCTTCGGCCAGGGTCTGGATGCCCATCGCCGAAATCAGCTCATTAAGCGTTGAGAGCAGCTGATACTTGGCTGAATCGCGATCTTCCAGATCACGCACCAGCGCAATGTCGAATTTGAGAAAATCCGGCGGCACCTCAATCAACTCGAGCAACCGCGCCTGTCCGGCACCGAAGTCATCGTAGGCCAGCTGTACATTCATTGATTGCAGCTGCTTGCGCACGGAAGCCATTGCTTCTTGATCGGTCACCGCTGCCTCGTGAACCTCGAAGACCAGCTTCAGCTGCGGATATAAAGCGCGGAGTTCCGCCAGTTCGACCATCAACGCATCGAAGTCCTCGCACTCGGCGGGATGGTTGTTGAAAAACAGGGGTTCGTTAACGCCGGCCGCAGCTGCTGCCTCGAAGGCTTTCCGCCGAAACAGGCGGCTGAGTTTGACTTCAGCATTGAGCGCCGAAGCCAAGGTGAAGAGCTGACCCGGGCCTTCTGTCAACTCATCGTGAGCACTTCGGCCCAACAGCTCATAGCCGAAAAGCGAGCCGTCCGATCGCAGGATCTTCTGGCAAAAGGAATCGACTTTCCCGTGTTCGAGCAAATCGAAGAAGGCGGCCATCTGAAGGGGGAAATTGTGCGGCAGCGCCTGCATGCCGATCACCGTTTCAGACGAAGACGTTTCAGCCATCGGTTCCGTGTCGACCTGCTCGCGCATCAGCCTGAACTCGTGGTCGGCCATGTGAACAACATCGCCGGTCTTGACGGCAGACTGCTCCTCGATGCGGCGATGATTGATGAAGGTCCCGTTGGTGCTGCCCAGGTCTTCAACCATCAGTTGGCCATTGATCAACTCAAAGCGAGCATGAATTCTGGAGATCCGTTCAACGTTGAGCTGCACGTTGCAGTCCGGATGGCGGCCCACGGTCGCCGGGAACGCTTCGAGATTCAGTCGCCGCGGCAGCAGCGTCTGACCGCTTGAACTCTCCAAATAGAATCGTTCGCTCATCAATGAACCTGGCAGGTACCTTGCTCCCCCATGTCGCCAGAGAGTATCTCGACTATTGCTCGAGGGTGCAAGTTGCTGGTCACCCCTTTGAACGCGCCATGACCTTGCGCACCTGAGCCATCATCGTGCGGAAGTAGCGCTCGGGAAAATACCGTTTGAGTCGCCAGGCCCAGCGTGTTTCCTTGTGGGTCAGCAACATGAATTTCGGCTTCCGCACTGCACCGTAGACCACCCCGGCCACATCCTCGGCACTCACCCCCGAATTCCGCATCCAGCGCTCGACCCGCTTCTGATAGCTACCGTCGGGCGCGCGCATGGTTTCGGTCAGTCGCGTCTGGACGAAGGCGGGGCACAATACGGAGACCTCGATTCCCGCATCAATCACCTCGGCCCGCAGCATTTCAGACAGAGCGATCACCGCCGCCTTGGCCGTCCCATAGGCATTGATGCCGGGTGCCGCCGCGAAGCCTGCTGCCGAAGCCACATTGATGATGTGGCCGCTGCCCTGGCGTCGCATCATCGGCGCGAAAGCCTTGCAGCCAGCCGCCACGCCGATCAGATCGATATCCATCACCCAGCGCCAATCGTCCATGGAAGTCTCTTCCAGCGTACCGGCGACGGCGACACCAGCGTTGTTGACCAGCACGTCAAGTCGGCCGAAGACCGACTCGACTTCCTCGATCAAGGCCGCCCAGCCCTCATCGTCCGTAATGTCCATGACGAACCACGCGGCAGACTCCCCGATCGATTCGGCAACAGCACGAGCTCGCTCCTCGTCCCGATCGGTAATCATCACCCGATAGCCTTCAGCGGCAAATCGGCGGGCCATGGCCTCGCCCAGTCCCGCACCGCTTCCGGTGATGAGCGCGCAGGGTTTCGAACTATTGGAGTCGGACATGGGCTCGGCTTTCCTTTAGACGGTGAGTCAGAAGTGAGGCCGTAGTGTAACGCCCATCGGACTCACCATCGGCGCTACCATTGGCGCTGGTTCCAATCACCTTTTTCCATGGTCAGCAGAAAACGGGCACCGGCTCGTGAAATCTTCGGCTGGGCGATGTTCGACTTCGCCAATCAGGCCTACACCCTGCTGATCATTACGGTGATCTTCGGTGACCTCTTCACCCGCGTCATCGTCGGCGACGCACCGGACTACCGACTGGGCAATCTGCTCTGGTCGATCGCGCTCGCAATCAGCTACTTCCTCGTCATGCTCGCCTCACCGGTCTGCGGCGCCATCATGGATCTCCGACGCTGGCGCAAGCGCTTCCTCTTCGTCAGCTATCTGGGCACGGTGCTCTGTACCGCCCTGCTCTGGCTGGTAGAACCCGGCTGGATCGTGCTGGCCATGGTGCTCATCGTCTTCTCCAACGTGGCCTATGCCATCGGCGAGTCCTTTATCGCCAGCTTTCTGCCGGGGCTGGGGCCGAAGGAAGACCTGGGTTGGATCTCCGGACTGGGCTGGAGCCTGGGCTATGTCGGCGGCCTCGTCGCCACAGCCTTCGCCTTGCTGTTCCTGGGTGAGGTCAGCCTGGACAATTACGACCGCATCCGCTGGGTCGGGCCCTTCGCCAGTGCTTTCTTCCTGCTCGCCGCCCTGCCCACCTTCCTGCTGCTGAAGGAACGCGGACGACGACGCCCGCGCCCCGAGCACCAGAGCTACACGCGAATGGCCTGGTCACGCCTTCGAGGCACCTTTGAGCAGCTCGGTCACTTCCAAGATCTGGCACAGCTGATGATCTCGATCTTCTTCACCATGGCCGGTGTCTACATCGTGGTCAGCTTCGCCTTCATTTACGGTGCCCAGGTGATTGGTTGGGACGAATCGGTCCGCGTGTTGATGTTCGTGATCGTGCAGATCACCGCGGCGGTCGGGGCTCTGGGTTTTGGCTACCTGCAGTCGAGGGTCGGGGCCCGCCGGACCTATCTGATGACCCTGTGGCTCTGGATTGCGGCCGTCGTTGCCATCTGGCAAACCCCGGCGATTGCTGCATTGGCGCTATCGGGTTTCGGGCTCGAGTGGCAAGCGCAGCACGTCTTCCTGTTTGCCGGCATTCTGTCGGGTCTCAGCCTGGGTAGTTCCCAGTCGGCGGGGCGCGCCCTGGTCGGCCTGCTCACGCCGAACGGAAAATCGGCCGAGTTCTTCGGGTTCTGGGGCGCCGTGTCGAAGCTCGCAGCGATCTTCGGCATTCTGGGACTGGGTTTGCTGCAGTCCTTGTTCGGACTGCAAACGGCAATCCTGTTCTGCCTGGTCCTGTTCGCGATAGCGATTGTCTATGCACTCAAGGTCAACGAAACGCGTGGCGTCGATGCAGCCCATCGCTGGCGGCCCGGTAACGTGCTATCCGGCTCCTGAATCGTGCGGATCGTCGCTCACACCTGCTCGAATACGGAGATCGTCTGTGCCCTTGGCCGGGCCGACTGGCTGGTGGGCGTGGATGACCATTCGGACTATCCGCCCGCGGTGGTTCAAGGCGTGGAGCGAGTCGGCGCCGACCTCGACATTGATGTGGAACGGGTCAAGGCCCTGAAGCCCGACCTGGTCATTACCTCACTGACCGTCCCGGGCCACGAGCGCTGTCTGGAAAAGCTCGAAGCCGCCGGGCTGCCCTGCCTGGTTACGCAACCCCGCACGCTCGCCGACGTCGCCGAGGACATTCGTCGAATCGGTAAAGTGCTGGAGGCTCCCGACCAAACCGCATCACTGATCGGTGAGTTCCAGCGCAGACTGGACACCCCACCACCTGAACATCGTCCCGTACCGATCCTTGTCGAATGGTGGCCGAAACCCGTCATCGTGCCCGGC
>JBCDLQ010000183.1:0-5511 GCA_039414335.1 Pseudomonadota bacterium
CACGTCGACGCCTGCTGGCGCATCGCGCCAGTCACGAAAACGGCGATCCTCATCCTGTTCGAAGCTGGGATCGGCCAGCAGCAGCTCGAAGCCCTGATTGTCCAGGAAACTCGCCAGCCAACCGCCCAATCGCCCGGCGCCGCCGATCACCAAGGCGCGACGGCCCGTACCGTGCGCCGTCAGCTGGCCGCGCTCCTGCTCCTGGCGGGTCAGGGAGGCATCAATCAGGCGTTTGAGCAGGTCTTCGGCCAGGTCTGGGTCGAGGGACAGCTCGACGGCCTTGGCCCGGACATGGTCCAGCACCTCCCGCTCGCGCTTGAAATCCCTGAGCTGGCGGCCCTGCTTCTGCTTCGAGCGGCCAATCTCGGAAACCACTCGCTGGCGCTCGGCCGCGAGCGTGACCAGCGTGGCGTCGATCGCATCCAGTCGCTCACGCAGTTCGTCGATCGAATGGAGTTTTGGCGTCTCAGGCTTCTTACCAAACATGGTTGTGTGTCTCAGACCCGGCTCATGAATTCGTGGGTTTCCGTATTGACCTTCACCTTCTCGCCAGGCGTGATGTAGTCCGGCACCTGAATCTCAAGGCCGGTCTCCAGCATGGCCGGTTTGGCAGAGCGGCTGGCGGTAGCACCTTTCATGACCGGCGCAGTCTCGGCCACTTCCAGGACCACGGACTGGGGCAGCTGGATCGCGACCGGCTGATCGCTGATGATCAGTACGTAGATATCGGTCAGACCATCGGTAATGAAGGCCGCCGCATCACCCACATCCGATTCGCTCAGTAGGTACTGGGTGTAGTCCTCGCTGTCCATAAACACAAAGCTCTCCCCATCACGATAGGAATACTCACTCTGGCGGCGGATCAGGTCGGCTTCGTTGACGCTGTCGTCGCCCTTGAAGGTGAGCTCCCGTCGGTCTCCTCCGGGGATGGACTCGAGCTTGAAACGATATAGCGTGCCACCGCCGCGAGCCGTGGGCGCTGAGCGGTCGATCTGGCGCACGGCCCAGACGGTGCCTTCATGTTCGATGACGTTGCCGCGCTTGACGTCGGTAATCTTGGGCATGGTGAGATGGCCTGAAGTTTCAAAAGCGCCAAGGGTACTCGATTCCGGACTTTTTTGCGGTGCACAAGTGGGATTTTGGTCGCCGATGTGATACTTTCGTGAAGATTTGTTCGGCGACGCCGGTCGGAAGCCCCTGTAAACACGCGGTTTCGGGACGACCCCGTCGCCTCTGTCCGTAGCAGCAGGGATCAAGATTTTGCGCGTTCTGTTCGTCGACCATTCCAAGGTCTTTCGCTCCGTCTGGGAGCGAATGGTCCTGCATGCTGGTCACGAACCCCTGATCGCCGGCGACGGCCTGACCGCCCTGGTCATGATTCAGGAGTACGACGTTGATTTCATCTGCGTCTCCCTGTCTTTGCCCGATATTGATGGTATTCGATTCAGTCGCCAGGTCCGCACCCTGCCCCGCGGACGGGATATTCCGATCGTGCTGCTGACCTCGGCACAGGACAACCAAACGCGCAAGCGAGCCTTCGAAGCGGGCGTCACCGACATCACGGCCAAAACCGGCATTGAGGAAGTCTTTCAACGCGCCCAGCGCTGGTCCAGCAACGACGACAAGCTGTTGAATGGTCGGGTCCTCTATGTCGAGGACAGCCGAACGGTGACGAAGGTCATGACCCGCCTGATGGAGCGCATGGGCCTGGAGGTCGAGCACTACGTCAGCGCCAGCGAGGCCTATACGCACTTCGACCCACAGCGCCATGATCTGGTCATCAGCGACATCCTGGTCGAAGGCGAGATGAGCGGGATTGCGCTGGTCGGTGAGCTCCGACAGCAATATCCTGACAAGATCAAGACGCCGATCCTGGCGATGTCGGGCATGGACGACGACATTCGCAGGGTCGAGCTGTTCCGGCTGGGTATCAACGATTTCATTACCAAACCCGTCATTTTCGAAGAGGCGGCTTCGCGCATTCGCAACCTGGTGGTCCAGAAGCAGCTCTTCGATCAGGTCCAGCAACAACGGATCCAGCTTTACGAAATGGCCATGACCGATCCGTTGACCGGTCTTTACAACCGCAATTCCCTTGCCGAATTCGCAACGAAGATCAGTTCTGCCGCCAACCGTCACGATATGGAACTGAGCGTGATCGTCGTCGATCTCGATCACTTCAAGCAGGTCAACGATACCCATGGCCACCTGGTCGGCGATCAGGTACTGGCCTCCGTTGGTGAGGCCATGCTGGCATCCTGCCGCCAGGAAGATTTCGCAGTGCGATTTGGTGGTGAAGAAATGCTGCTGATCATGCCGCACTGCAGCCTGGATGCTGCTGCGGAACGCGCGGAGCAGATGCGCCAGCGCATTGAACGACTCAAACCAGCAGGAATTGAAGTAACAGCCAGCGTGGGTGTCAGCGCCAAGCCCATTGGCCGGGACATCGAGCTTCAGCAGCTGATCCGAATGGCTGACCAGGCGGTCTACCAGGCCAAATCCGATGGTCGCAACCGCGTCATCGTCCAGGCCATCGGCCCGGGAATCTCGCCAGAGTCAGCCTGCAGCAGCGCCGCCTGATTCCAGGCGCCTTGCATTTGCAAGATTTCTGGATCCTCGCGGGTCTAATCAGCGGTCATTTTTCAAACAGGCGGATTGCCATGTCCAATTTCGACCAACGCATGCTCTGGGTTCTGGCCCTGGTACTGGGCATGATTACCAAACCCGCATTTTGCGAGGACTCTTCCATCTATGGGCCGTTCCAGACGCTGCTGGATCGTCATCTGTCCGAACAGCAGACGGACTGCGGCGGGTTGCTGTCCTGGTTCGATTACGAAGGCGCCCTGGCCGCCATCGATACCCTCGATCTGCTGCAACAGCAAGACGCCCTGCTGGCAGACTTCAATCCAGAGACCCTGGACACTCGCGAAAGCGCCATCGCCTTCTGGACCAATGCCTACAACTACTTCATGGTTCAACACTTGCTGACGCACCCTGAGGAAGGGCAGATCGTGAACAGCGTGCGCGACTACGGCAGCCTGTTCCAACCCTATCGGGTCTTCGGCCTGGAGCGATTTGACGTCGGCGGCATGGACTACTCGTTGCGCCGGATCGAGCTTGATGTGTTGCTCGGAGAGGAGTTTGCCGAGCAAGGTTGGAAGGATGCCCGCGTGCACTTCGCGGTCAACTGCGCTTCCGTTGGGTGCCCGCCCCTTCGACAACGGGTCTATCAGGCAGCAAATTTGGATCAAATGCTTACGGAGAACACCCGATTGGCGCTGGATACACCGTTGCACCTTCGCCAGGACGGCGATCGGCTGCTGGTGACGTCACTGTTTGACTGGTACGAGGATGACTTCGTCGAGCACAGCGGTTCAGTACGGGACTTCATCACGACCTATGGCAGCGAAGCAGTCCGAGCTGCCGCCGTCTCCTCCGACCGCCTCCGCTTCATCGATTACGACTGGCGATTGAATAAGGAAGAGAATTTCAACGAAATATCGGCCCTAAGCTGTTGAATAATCAGTTATAGGGCCGCCCCATAGCCAGCGCGCGTCGGCGCTGCTGACCACGCTCATCTTCGAGCAGCCGGACCTGCCGCTCATCAGCGGCCAGGCCAAAGGCCTGTGCAGCCCCGCCAAAGTCCGGATAGGCCATACTTTGCATGACCCGTGCATATTCCTCTTGCCAGATCTCGGGGACGCTCAATTCACCCAGCTGCCGAACCAGCGATTGCGCACTCCAACGCTCTGAGCCATCCCGCATACAGCACGTGGCGAAGGCAGCCAGCGTGCTGTCCAGGGACTGCTCGTGGTCCGTTGCCGCTCTCAATCGGTGGTCCACGCGCAGAAAGAAGGCCGCACCCGACCAGTAAACGCGACGAAAAGCCTGCATACGCCACATTTGCGGGCTGAGTCGAGCCAGGCGCTCACCCTCACCTGCCGGATCATCGAATCCCCGCTGGAATCCAGCGATCAGTCGCCGCCAGGCCTCGTCGGGATCGATCACGCCGGCGCGCGCCTGGAGAAAATACTGGTAATAAGAAGCCAGCCCTTCGGCGAACCAGATATCCCGATTCCCGGAGAAAGGCAACAGCAGGTGAGCGAATTCATGGTAAGCGTGCCAGTCATCCAGTAGATCATCAGTACTGGCATCGCGGGACACTTGCAGATGGACTTCTGGCGGCGAATTGCGACGGATCCAGCCAAAGCCCACGGGCTTGCTGCCGGTGCTGGCGTGGAGTACGACCTTGACTTCTGGGACCGGGAAACCGCCGCCGATAGAAGCCACTGCCGCTACTGCACGATCGATCCAGGGCCGCCATTCAGATTCAGACTGCGGCAGGTCCGGATCCACAACCAATTCAAGATCAGGGGCCGTGCGCGCCTCGACGCTCGTCGAGAGCATCATCAATCCAACAATCAAGGCAAAGGCATAGCGCAAGTTCGGATCCTCGTGTCGTCCTGAGTTCTGGACCGAGTGGCTCAAAAATGAAAGCCAATCGACCAAAGGCCGGTCCAGATACCCCATGAGACGCCACCACCAGTCAATCTGGCATGAAGGCTGGCGAGCGGATTAGGATAAGCGCAAGCCAAGGGAGCCCCTATGCCATCGATTCTTTCCGGTCCCCGTCGTCGCCGCCAGCTGGGCTTGCGTCGCGCTGAAGACTTCATTCCCTTTCGCCATCGCCTGTGGCGACAGGTGCAACGCCACAGCGTGGCTCTGATCAGCCTGCTTGTTGCCGTCGTCGGTCTGAGCTACAACACCTGGCGCAACGAGACGTCGGAACTGCACCGAAACTGGCGCCAGGCCGCCTTCGTGATCAATGCCGATCTGAATGAGCTGCGACAGATCGTGCTCTATCGGCGCTACTTCCATAGTCAACAGGACCATATGCTGACCGAACTGCAGGGCACGGAAACCTGGATCCGAGGCTGGGGCATCGCCTCCAGCGTGCGCGACCTGACCCGCATCCTGCCGGACCCCCTGCCCGAGTTGGGTCAGGGCATTCATGGTCACTGGTCCGAACATGCTGGCGACCTGGATGAATCCGGCGAGATTGCGTCAGAAGCCGAACGACAGATGATTGAGCAGATTGATGAAACCCAGGACGCCGTTTTGAACCTCATTGACCAACTCCGCTGAAAGAAAATCAGCGCCCCCCCGGTCTCTTGGTCGAACTTCTCCGATGATCGATCATGCTCAAGTCATTCCCGATAACGCTCATTTTCTGCATCGGCCTGTCGTTTCTTCACATCAATGGGTTCGCTCAGTCGTCCGCTGAGGCGGCGGACATCAACTCGAGCACAATCGACGGTGAGATCGCGGGCAATCCCTTCCGCTGGCGACTTTCAGTCGACAATCGGCAGTCTTCGGCTTCGTTTTCAACGATCACGCCCGGCGTGTATTGGGTGCGCATTACCGCTTTCGCCAATGACCAGTTCGCTCGGGCCGATTCCATGCGACTGGAATTCCAGCTAGTCAGGGAAGCGGATGACTGGACGGTTAATG
>JBCDLQ010000184.1:0-5498 GCA_039414335.1 Pseudomonadota bacterium
GTTCCTCCAACAGCACTTTCAATCGGGCCAGGCCGCGATGGATTCGCACGCGGACGTTGCCTTCGCTGGCGCCGATCACCTGCGCAATATCGGCAATGCTCAGGGACGAGAAACGCGACAGCACGATGGCCTCACGCGTATCTTCGGGCAGCTTGGCAAGCGCGCTCTCGAGACGATCGGTCAGGTCCAACAGCTGGAAGGCCTGACCGGGCGTGACCGGTGCGGCGGCTTCCGGCGCGTTATCGAGCTCAGGGCGGGGCTGCCTGACCACGCTTAGATAGGCATTTCTGGCGATCACGAACAGCCACTGTCGAACGCCCTTCCCCGTGAACTGCGCACGCGATCGCCAGGCGTTCAAAAAGGTGGTTTGCAGCAGATCCCGGGCCTGATCCTCATGGCGCGACAGGCGGGTCAGATAGGCGTAGAGATCGGGTGAAGTGATGGCATACAGCCGCTCCAGCGCCGTCGAGTCACCCCGGGCGGCCCGGCGCATCAACTGGTCTTCAATGGAGTGGGCGGACTGTGGCATCTTTTCCTGCTTGCGCGTGCTCTTGTCTGAACAACGCAGGTCAGATGATTTTGTTACGCCTCGCTATCGGTTTCAATCCGACGCCGTGTTCGGTCGGCCCAACCAGAACAGGGCCCAGGCGCCCACGAGACAGGCGATGGCAACGATGTCGGCGTAGACGATGCGCTGCAGGGCCGCGTTGTAATCACCCACCCAGAGCGCGATGACGATAAAGCCACCGGCGCTGATCAAGCCGGCAATGATGGCGGGCAGCTGCAGGGCTGTTCTAAAAGCGGCCACGATCAACCAGACGCCCAACAGACCGAACAAGACAGCCCGATGCTGCATCATGATCAACACGTTCGGATCGTTCAGCTCGACCGCATAAAGGCTGGCTAATCGCTCAGCGCCCAGTACGCCGCTGAGCGGCAGCAGGTGAATGATGCCGGCCAGGATCATCAGGCCTTGAGCGAGGCGTTTCACAAGGACGGCCCCAGGGGTTCGATGAAAGCCAGAAAAGCGTCCAGAACGGCCTCCGGCGCTTCGACCTGCGGATAGTGGCCAATGCCCGGCAGCGCTACGAAATGGGCCTTGGTCATCTGATCGCGCGCCCGCGCCAGCAGGTGGGCACCGGAGACAGGGTCGTCCAGGCCGTTGATCAGTATTGTCGGGATGGGGCTGTCGATCATGCCGTGGACCCAGCGATCACGAAACTGAAGCCGTTCGCGCATGTAATTGATCAGCAGGTGGTTGACGCGGGCCCCGTCGTTGAACTCGATCAAAGACCAGAACTCCTTGATCTCCTCTTCGCTGGGCTTTGTGTCGGCACCGAAGACTTCGGAAAAGGCACTGGCGAATTTTTTCTCGGTGAACAGGCGGGAGACCAGCCAACCCAGAGGGCTGAGCAACAAGCGCTGCGTCAGGCGCGGCCGATGCATTTCCGGAAACAGGCCGCCGTTGAGAAAGGTCACGCTGTCCATCTTCAAACCGGGCACCGAGTCACCGTCGCCCGCCCGTGCCATCAACTCCTGGACGAGGATGGTTCCGTAGTCGTGGGACAGGATGTGCGCCCGGTCGATGCCGCGCTGGGCCAGCAGCTCGAGCAGCAGATCGGTCTGCTCGGTGATCATGTAGTGATGGGGAGCTGGCTTGTCCGAGAACCCGAAGCCCAGGAGGTCCCAGGTCAGCACCCGATAGCATTCCGTCAGCTGATCCCAGATCGGCAGCCAGTCGAAGCAGCTGGTGGGAAAGCCGTGGAAACAGACGATCGCCTCGTCTCCAGCGCCCTCTTCCCGAAAAAACAGTCGATGGCCGCCGACTTCGGCGTAGGCGCCAGCCTGACGCCACTGCTCGACTCGATGAGGGAATGTCATGGCCTTGCGCGCAGTCCGTGCCGAGGGTCTTCCAGCAGCCAGTACAACAGGTTGTCGCTGAAGATCGCGCTGCGGGTCAAACCGCCGTGGGATTCGGGCAAGAACAGAACGCCGGCGAATTCAATCGGTGACTGAAGATGCGGCGTCCAGCCCTGATCAGTCCGCTGATCATTCAGCACGCTGCTTCTCAAGACTGTCCCATCGCCAAACTCTGCGTCACTGACGCGAACTCGACCGGTCTCGCGATCGATTGAAAAGGCGCTCGGTGTCAAGATCTTGTCACCGATAACGGCAAAGATTTCGAGGCCATGTGGCGTCGGTGCCGGACGATCCATGGCGCGATGGAACTGCTCAGCCCGACGCAGCAATCGAGCCTGCAGGCGACCTGCACGGGCGCGCCGAGCGTCGCGGTCACCCAGATCCGACCAGTAATCCGCGAGATATCGATCCTGACTTTCAGCCATCAGCCCCCAGCCTTGATCGGCCCACAACTGTGGATCAAAGAGATTGTCAACGGGCTCATTCGAATCTGCCCAGCGGGCAGCGCCATGATGATTGCGCGGCAGCAGCTGATAGGCCGACGGGTAGGTCCCGAGCAATGCGGGTGGGTACTGAATCTGCAGCGGACCCAGGGAGAATCCGTCCAGCAGATTGCGGACCGCCAGCGCCGAACCGCCATTGGGTGTCCCGACCAAAATCAGGCGCTCAACCCACTCAGCGCCGTCCCAAGTCAGCTCGGGCAATGACCCATCCTCTGGCAGGGGTTGGCTGCCATACATGAGAAAGTTGCGCGCGACGAGCCCGCCCATGGAGTGAGTCACAACATCGAACTTCAGTGGTCGCGACAGTTCGATGCCTTGGGCGGCATAAGCGGATTCCACGACCAGCGCTTTCTCCTCGAGAAAGGCCTGAAGACTGGCGGCAGACTCGGCGATATCTCGTCGCCAGTCATAGGGAAATTGATAGCAGGTGTAGTGTCCCGGCCCGTAGTCGACGGCGCCCGCCAGACCCAGCGACTCGTCTCGATAGCCACCCACACCCAACACGCCGAGCACGCCCGCATAGACTTCAAGATTCAGGGGCAGGCCCAGCAAGTTCACTCGAACACGTTCCAGCACGTAGGCCGCATCAAGTTGGTCAATCGCATTGAGCTAACCGTTGAGGCCTCGTTGATGCGGCAGGGCGAGCTGGGCAAACACCGTTGGATCATTGGGATGTTCGGAAATCCGTTCGAATCCTCCCCAGACTGGCTCCCCGCTGGCGCGATCAACCAAGGTCGTGCCCATCAATCCAGGAATCATGACAACGGGATTCCGGTCGACGCCGTTGTCTTGCGCTGCCCTGGAATAGGTGAGCTCAAGCTGCTGCGAACCATCACTGAACAAGGCACAAGCACCCACCAACGGTGCCAGCAAGAGTGCTGCAGCGGCACCGCGAAGACGAAGAATCAGAGGCAATGCAGAATGGGTCATGCGTCGAACTCTCCCAATGAACAACAGACCTAAAGCCGACGACAGACTCGACATCATAGAGTAAGGCTTCACCCTCTCTCAAATCTCAAACTGATGTTTCGTTGAAAGATTCTCCGGCTTGCCCCGTTCCTCTTTGGCATGGCGCGACCTTCGATGGCGCTGTAGACAATCCAGGAGAAGTCAGACTATGAACAGAAATAGATCCATCACCAATCCGTTCACCTTCGTCATCGCAACGATGTTTGCACTCGTCGCCGGCGCGGCGAGCGCTGACGTGTCCACGAGCACAGTCGCCCTGCAGGGCTACGATGTCGTCAGCTACTTCGAAGGGGACGGCGTTCCAGTAAAAGGCAGCGGCCGCCAGGTGGCTTATCACGAGGGCGAAGTCTATTTGTTCAGCTCGCGTGGCAACCGTCGAGCCTTTGAGGCCAATCCCGAACAGTACCTGCCGGCCTACGGTGGATTCTGCGCTTTCGGCGTGACCGGCGGCAACAAGCTGGTCGGCGACCCCCTGGCCTATCGAGTCGTCGACGACACGCTCTATCTCAACGTCAATGAGCAGATCCAGGAACGCTGGGCGCGCAACATTCCGCGCAATATCGAACGCGCTGATGAACGCTGGCCGGAGATCAAGGATATTCACCCGGCTGATCTTTGAACGCCGGAAAAAGTAAGGCGATGCCGTCTGGTATCGCCTTGTCCCAAGCCGACAACTAGCCGAAATTTGTAAAGCGCTCTCCGACCCTTCAGCGCTGCTGCACCAGATAGCGCGCGATCTCATCCTTGAGCTGCATCCGTCGACGACGGGCCTGCTCTTCGACCTCATCGGTGACCGGTTCGATACGCGTTTCCATCCGATGAACGGTCCGATTCACCTCGTGGTACTCATCGAACATCTTCACGAAATGGGCGTCGTTCATCTTGAGATCGTGGATCTTTTCCTTGTACTCAGGAAATTCTTCGGCAAGCTCGTGGGGGGTATGGCTCATGAGTCGATGGACCTGTCTTGTTCAGTGATAGGTCCAGCTTAGGTCTGACGAGACGGCCCGTCTTTGCGTTAGCTCAAATTTGAATCGCCATTTCATTCGAACCAGGAACTCGATTCCTGAAGCACTCGCCGACAGCGAGAAGCGCGCTGCCCGAGTCAGGCAGCAGCGCCAGAACGATCAGGCTCATCAGTCGAAGCGACTGCGGAAAATGCCGTCGACACGACGTTCCACCGCGCCGATATCACACAAGGCCAGGCCATCCTCATCGCCATCCCGAGGCCGGGACAGGCCGCGCGCGTCCGTGGCCAGGCAGCCCGATGCGGGGAGCGCGTCGACCAGTGGGCTGTCGATGGCAGGAAGGCGGACCGGCAGGCCATCAGCTCCTGCGGCCAGGGGCGCCAGCATCGCATCATCGATCAGCAGCGTGCCCGCACCGCGCAAGCCCGTGCAGCTATTACCCTGCCCTAGGGCGTTCCCGCCGAGCGAAATCAGCACGCCATTGCCCCCCACCGCGCAGTCGCTGGCCGGCCCTGTGGAGTAGTTATCGGCAATCACCGAGTTGCCCACGGAAATCTGCATGTCGTCGTAAACATGCAGGGCCGCTCCAAAGGGCACACTCCAACCAGAACCACCGCCCGTGCCGACCAGCGTGACATGATTGAGTGTCACGTTCCCAGACCCGGTGAAGGTCAGGCCGCCCCCGGTACCGCCGCTGACCGTGACGTTCTCGATGATGCCGGAGCAGCTGAAACACATCAGCGTGCCGCCGTCGACGGTGCTGCTGCTGTTGCCGTCGAAGGTGGAATCGCGAATGTCGAGGACCGGGGCGTCGGTCTGAATGGCGCCACCAAAGGAGCTCTCGATTCGATTGCCCGTGAACCGCATGCGTCTCAGGGTCAGCGAGTCCACGGCAATCGCTCTCAAGCCACCGCCCGAGACACTGATCCCTTCCATGCGCAGGGTTGTGCTCCCCACGGTGACCAGACGCTGACCATGAATGAAACTCTTGTCTGGGCCATTGCCCAGCAGAATGACGTTGCCGGAGAGCTCCAGCGGTTCGTCAAGCACATAGCGACCGTTGCCCAGCGCAATCACTCTTGGGCTGCCAGCCACGCGCGCTTCATCCAACGCCGCGCGCAGTGTGCAAACGCCGTCA
>JBCDLQ010000185.1:0-5491 GCA_039414335.1 Pseudomonadota bacterium
GCACCTCGGTGCTCTCACAGGATGCAGAGTCGGTCTCCATTATCCGTTTCGAAAGTCTCATGCAGACCCAGGAGCGTGAAGCCAGCGCCCGGGTTGAGAGTCTTGATCAGGCCACCATCTCTGCGGAAGTTGCCGCGCGTGTCGTCGACCTTCCCGTGCGTGTCGGTGAGCGGGTGTCGGCCGGCCAGATTCTGGTGCAGCTCGATGCAGCTGACTATGAGTTGGCCCTGCAGGCGGCGCAGGCCCGGCTGGAGGTCGCCCAAGCGGGTGAAGACATGGCGCGCCTGCGCGCAGAGCGAGCCCGTCGTCTGGCGCCTGATCAATTCGTCTCGGATGACCAGCTGCTGGAAGCAGAAACTCTTCTGCGCCAGACACAAGCTGAAAAAGCCGCGGCGTCTGTAGAACTGGGTCGCGCCGAGTTGATGCTGTCTCGCACGCAGATCGTCAGCCCTTATGAGGCAATTGTGCAGTCCCGCTTGACAGGCACCGGGGCGCTCGCCGCACCCGGCACCCCCTTGGTCGAGTTGGTCGCCACCGAGCGACTGGAGATCAGCAGCGGCGTGGCCAATCCCCATGTGGAAGGCTTGATGCAGAGCGATGAGGTTGTATTTGAAGACGGTGAGCGTCGCTACCCCGTCCGCCTACTGCGCGTCTCGGCGCTGATTTCTCCGGGCGCGCGCCAGCGCGAGGCCCGCTTCGAATTCATCGACGAAAGCCCGGCACCCGGTAGCCAGGGCACGATTGCCTGGGTCGATCCACGGCCTGTTCTGCCCGCCGATTACGTGATGACCCGAGAAGGGGAGTTGGGCGTATTGCTGGTGGACTCGAATCAGGTCGTCGGCACTACCACTGTGGTCCGCTGGCAGCCCCTGCCGCAGGCCGACGCCGGACGTCCTGTTCAGGTCGATCTGCCGATGGACCTGCTGCTGATCAATGAAGGGCGCCGACGGGTCCAGCCGGGCGAGACCGTCCAGATCGTCGCAGAGTCGCTCTGACGCTGGACTGAGCAGCCATCATGTTCGAGCGCATCTACGCCAACCATCCGCTGGCCAACGTCACCATGGCGGTGGTGCTGGTCATGGGCATGGCGTCCTTCCTGCTGATGCCGCGCGAGCGCGATCCGGAGATCAACTTCAACTGGATCAACATGACCACGATCCTGCCTGGCGCTTCCGCCGAGGATGTGGAACGTTTGATCACCGATCCGCTGGAAGAGGCGATTGGCCGCCTGCGTGACGTGCGCTTTGTAGTCTCGTCCAGCCGTGAGAACGCCTCGAACATTCTGATCCGCTTCCAGGAAATCTCCGAGCGCGACTTCGACAAACGCGTCGCCGATCTGCGTCGCGAGGTCCAGGCCATCGTCAACGATGAACTGCCGCCGGAGGCGCGCGATCCGAATATTCTCGAGGTCACATCCTCGAACGGATTCCCGACCGCCATCGTGCTGGTCGTGGGCGAAGCACAGGACGATGCCTTGCGCGAACTCGCCCGGCGCACGCGACAGGACATTGAGCGTCTGCCGGCCTCGGACTCGATTCTGGCTCAGGCATTGGATGACCCGGAACTGCAGGTATTGTTCGATCCTGCTGAGCTGGCCAATCGCGGGCTGAACGCGGCCGACGTGGCCAACGCCAGCGCTGCCAACTTCCAGGACGTGTTCGCCGGCCGCCTGCGCACGGATCGCGGCCAGTGGCTGGTGCGGTCGGAAGGACGCTTCATCGACCCGGCACGGCTGGCCGACATGAACCTGACCACGCCGGACGGCGGGGTAGTCGGCTTCGACGAAGTGGCACGTCTCCAGATCGGCACCAGTATTCCCGAAGAGCGAGTCAGCTGGCAGGGCAAACCTGCCATCATGCTGTCGATCAACAAGCGGGCCGGCGCCAACACGCTGGACCTGATCGCCGATATCAATGACTACATCGATCGCGTCAATCCCGTCCTCGCGGAGAATGGGCATCAGCTGGTCCTGGCTGATGACCAGACCATCGCCACGCGAGAAGCGATCGATGTGATGCGAAACAACGCCGTTGTCGGTTTGCTGCTGGTGCTGGTTGTCTGCTGGCTGTTTCTCGCGACGAGGGTGGCGCTGTTGGTGGCTGGCGGATTGCTGGTCTCCGTCTCCGGCACCTTTGCGATTCTGGCCGCCTTCGGATTTACGCTGAACATCACGGTGCTGCTGGGCGTGGTCATCGTGCTCGGCATGCTGGTCGATGTCTCCGTGGTGATGGTCGAAGCCTTGGTCCATCGATTGCGCCAGCGCGAAGAACCGATGCCAGCAGCCATCAGCGCACTGCGCGAAGTCGGCGTACCCCTCACTGCGTCGGTCTTTACGACCATTGCCGCCTTCCTGCCCCTGATGCTGCTGCCGGGCATCGTCGGCAAGTTTATGTTTGTTGTTCCCTTTGTGGTCACGGTGGGACTGCTGATTTCCCTGCTGCAGGCCTTCTGGATCCTGCCGACCCAGATGGTGCACAGCCAGTCTCGCCCGCTGGCTGACGATCCCAGGCACTGGCGCGTGCGTTTCAACCGCGGTGTTCGTCGTGGTTACGTGCGGGCTCTGGTTCGTGTGTTACGGCGACCGTATCCCTACCTCGGCGTCGCGGCACTGG
Organism: Pseudomonadota bacterium; assembly: GCA_039414335.1. Lineage (GTDB taxonomy): Bacteria > Pseudomonadota > Gammaproteobacteria > Xanthomonadales > Wenzhouxiangellaceae > Wenzhouxiangella. Next base: position 2,613 of record JBCDLQ010000185.1, read on the forward strand.
CCTTTGTCGTGGCCCTGGGCGCGGTCCTGTCGGGCCAGGTCCGCACGGAGTTCTTCGCCCAGGACCCGATCCGCCTGTTCTATGTGCAGATCGATATGCCGGGCAACGTGGCACTGGAAGACACGCTGGCGCAGGTCGAGCGCGTCGAGGCCCGCGTGCGGGAAAGACTCAACGAAGGCGAAGCGCGATCCGTGGTCAGTCTGGCCGGCGTTCAGTTCACCGATATCGAGCCGCTGTTCGGCGATCAGTTTGGCCAGGTCCTCGTGTCGTTGAATTCGGCGCGCGTGGGCCGCCAGGTGAACGAGATCGTCGAGGGCATGCGTGAGCACGTTATGGCCACTCCCGGAGACGGTTCCATTTCCTTCCTGCAGCTGTCCGGCGGTCCTCCGGTTCAGCTGCCGATCAACGTCAAGGTTCGCGCTGATGACTTCGACGAGCTCAATCTCGCCGTCGAGCGCGTGCGCGAGATCGTCGGCAATATCGAGGGTACCCGCGATATCAGCGATGACCGGACACCGGGTCGTTCTGAACTGGTGCTCACACCGGATCGCGAAGCGCTGGCGCGCCTGGGGATACCGCCCAACGTGCTGGCTCGACTGCTGCGCCTGCACGTTGATGGTGAAGTCGTCGGATTCACGCGAGAGGCCGGTGATCGCTTCGAACTGCGCGTGAAGGCCGATCGCGAGCCCCTGTCGGACCCTGCGCGGGTGCTCGATGACCCGATCCGGTTGGCGAAAGGACAGGAGGTGCACCTTGGCGCATTGGTTTCCTTGGAGACGGGTAGCGCACCGGGCAATATCCGCCACTGGAATCTCCGTCGCGCCGTCACGGTGGAGGCTGATATCGACCCCGAGATGACCAATACGGTTCAGGTCAACGACGACATCCGGGCTGCCTGGGAGTTGGCCCGCGCCGAGTTTCCGGGCACCGATCTCGATTTCACCGGTGAGCTGGATGACATCAACGAGTCCCTCGATTCCATGGCCGTGCTGTTCCTGCTGGGTCTAGGCCTGATCTATCTGATCCTCGCCACCCAGTTCCGCAGCTATTTCCAGCCCATGCTGATCCTGCTGACCGTACCCATGGCTTTCACCGGCGTGGTCTTCGGTCTGATGATTTCGCGTAACCCTTTAAGTCTCTACACGCTCTACGGCATCATCGCCCTGGCGGGGATTGCCGTGAACGCCGCCATCGTACTGATCGATGCGGCCAACCAGCGTCTGGCCGTCGGCATGCGCCCGCTGCACGCGACCATCTACGCGGCTCGTCGTCGCGTCATCCCGATCTTCATGACCACGGCCACCACCATTGCGGGTTTGATGTCCCTAGCTGTCGGCCTCGGCGGTCGCTCCCTGCTCTGGGGCCCGGTCGCCGTCACCCTGGTCTGGGGGCTGACCGTATCGGCCCTACTGACTCTTTTTGTGGTGCCCGTGCTGTACCGACTGTTCATGCGCAATTCAGACCGTGTTTTGCCGCCCGAGGAAGGAGAACAGAATCGGCCCTAGGTACAGGTGACTGATCGACGAGGATTCGTTACTCTCGCTGGCAATTCAGCTTATAGCCCTCAAGGCAGCGATCACTATGACCGAGCCCCTCTGGCAACCCGCCCCGGAACGCGCGGCCGCCACCCACATGGCCCGCTTCATTCAAGTCATCGGGCAGCAGCTCGATCCGTCCGTAATGGACTGGGATTCACTCTATCGCTTTTCCATTGACCAGCCCGAGGCCTTCTGGAAGGCGATGTGGGAATTCGGCTCGGTCGAGGCCGAGACTCGCGGCGAGCGATTCGTCGAGCATTGGCCCGCCATGCCCGGGACACGATTCTTCCCGGATGCGCGGCTGAATTTCGCCGAGAATTTGCTCCAGCATCGTGATGATCGACCTGCCATCGTGCATGCAGGCGAAGACGGCGTTCACGGCGAAATCAGCCACGCCGAGCTCTACCAGCGCGTGGCCCAGGTTGCTGCTGCCCTGCGGTCCACGGGTGTTGAGCCTGGCGATCGCGTGGCGGGCTACCTGCCCAATCTCCCGGAAACGGTGATTGCCATGCTGGCCGCCAACTCGATCGGCGCAGTGTGGTCTTCCTGTTCCCCGGATTTCGGTGTACAGGGCGTGCTCGATCGCTTCGGCCAGATCGAGCCGAAGGTGCTGTTCTGCGCGGCGGCCTATCGCTACAACGGCAAGGTCTTTGACTGCCTTGACCGGGTCAAGGAGCTGGCCGAGAAGATTCCTTCAATCGAACGGATCGTGGTAACACCCTATGTCGCCGAATCCATCGATCTGAGCGATCTTCCTCAAGCCGTGCATTGGGATGACTTTTGCGATCAATCCGCTACCGAGATCGATTTCGCTCAACTGCCCTTCGATCACCCGCTCTACATCCTCTATTCATCGGGCACCACAGGTGTGCCGAAGTGCATCGTGCATGGGCAGGGCGGCACGCTGCTGCAGCATTTGAAGGAGCTGATGCTGCACACGGATCTCCATCGCGACGATCGCCTGTTCTACTTCACGACCTGCGGCTGGATGATGTGGAACTGGCTGGTCTCAGGCCTGTCCGTGGGCTCGACGATCGTGCTCTTCGACGGCTCGCCCTTCCATCCCAGCGGCAACGTGCTGTGGGACCTGGCCGAAGAGGTCGGCGTTTCCGTATTCGGGACCAGTGCCAAATGGATCGCGGCCTGTGACAAGGCCGGCGTGAAACCGCGCGAGACTCACCAGCTCGAACCACTGAAGGCGATCCTTTCCACGGGTTCGCCACTCCTGCCGGAATCCTTCGACTACGTTTATCGCGATATCAAAGCCGACCTGCAGCTGAGCTCGATTTCCGGTGGGACCGATATCGTGTCCTGCTTCGCCCTGGGCAACCCATTGCTTCC
>JBCDLQ010000186.1:0-5486 GCA_039414335.1 Pseudomonadota bacterium
GCCATCGCCGCGATCCTCGGCGTCGTCCGGATCGCCCAATACTGGTTCGAAAGCCGCAAGCCCGTGCCCTTCGACCAATGCCGGCTCGACGAAGTCGAACGCGAACTGCGAGAGCGGATCGAGACGCTAGAAAGCATCGTGACGGACCAGCGAGAAAAACTCAGACGCCAGATCGATGAGCTCTGATGATCGTCTGATGTCCCATCCCTTCAGGCTCTTCGTCAAGGGCCTGGCAACGATCATCCCGATCGCGCTGACGGTCATCATTTGCGTCTGGCTAGCCGGCATCGCGGAACGCGGCTTCGGCGCCATGCTGCAGTGGTTCATCCCTGAAAGCTGGTACGTGACCGGCATGGGTCTGGCCGTTGGAATTGTGGCGGTCACGGCCATCGGCTTGCTCAGCCAGCTCTATCTCTTCCGCAAGCTGATCGAGCTCGGCGAAGCGATCCTTGACCGCATGCCCGTCGTCAAATCGGTTTTCCGAGCCACAAAGGATTTCGTCGATTACTTCGCCAGCGGCGATAACAAGCGTTTCAATCAGGTTGTGATGGTCAGACATCCCGACCTGAAGATGGCCCTGATGGGGTTCATCACCCGAGAAGACTTTGACGACCTGCCCTTCGGCCGCGAGGGTGAAGTGGCGGTCTACCTGCCGCTCAGCTACCAGGTGGCTGGCTACACCATTTTTGTCCCTAAGGAATGGTGTGAACCCGTGGATATGCCCTTCGAGGACGCTGTCCGACTGATCCTGACCGCGGCCATGACACGCCGTAGCAATTCAGCCGGGTGACGTCTGGCACAGGTCTGCAAGCCGGCCGCTCGCTAGATTCCGACAGATGTCCCCAGCGAGCGATAGCAACTCAACCCCGAATCTCGTGATCCGTGCCCAGGGCATGGCCGCCAGGAACATCGTCGCACGCTTTCTTGAGAGGCCAGCACTCGCGGGACTGCTAGGGCTGATGAGTGTCCTGACACTGGGCATCACTGTGTTCTTGATTCACACGCTACTCAAAACGCATGCTCTGGAGATCAGTGACGCATTGTCGCGCTGGCCCCTCTTGATCTGGATCGCCTTGGGCTTTCTTTGCTTCAGTATGCATCTGACCTCGGCGCGCCGCGCGCACACAGCCGCTCGAGAAGGATGGATGGCGGCCCTGCCCCAAATGCCCAAGGCAATGATGACCTGGCGACGTGTGCAGGCCGTCACGATCGCCCTCCTGCAGTCGGTCAGTCTGATCGGTGCGTTGCTCATAGTGGAATTCGCAACCCGGTCATCAACACCACATTGGGGCCTGCATCTGTTCCTCGCCGCGGCGATCCCCATGGTCAGCGCACTGTCTTCTGGCTGGCTGGCGCGTCCCGCGCTATCAGGGTCTCGACCCCACCGTTCGGAGTTTCGGTCAGGAAAGCCCTCAGCCGATGCCGGCGGCTCTGTACCCAGGGCCTGGCAATGGGCGAGCTATCGCGGCAAGCGATGGGACCGAGAGGCACGATGGTCTCTTGCAATCCCCTTTGTCCTGGTGCCAGTGGGAGCCAGCCCCCTGCTGGTCGCGGTCATTGTCGTCATCGGTGCGATGCTCGTGCAGTGGCAACGCCTCTGGTCAGCATCGTTGCAGGTCATCCACCAAGCCAGCGCACTGATCCGAGCGGTGCCCCACCAACCCTGGCAGTTCATTCGCCAGCTCTTGCCTCTGGTCCTCCTGACCGGTACAGCGCTTCCTGCAGCAATACTCGTTCTATTGCTTGTCCTGGGTCTCCAGCCGGTCGCTGCACTTCTGGTGGGGCTGGCGCTCTGGGCAGCTCTGATGCTGCATGCGGCTTGCGTATTCGCCTGGCGACTCGAGCCGGCCTGGGTCACTCTACGTTCCTCCTGCCTGCTGGTCGCCTGGATCATCCTGTCGCAAGCCTTGATCTGGATAGCACCGGTTTTCTGGCTCGCCGCAATGAACGCGCTCATCAGGCGCTCCCTGAAGATCGATCGATGAACATGCCGCTGAGCCTCGAATATGTGTCGGTCGAGTTCGGCGGCCGATCAATTCTGGAACCGATCAACTTGTCGCTAGCCCCGAAGACCATCGCCACCCTGGTCGGGCCCAATGGCAGCGGAAAGAGCACCTTGCTGTCGACGATTGCCGGAGTCACCCCAACAGCGACGGGACGCGTGCAGATCGATGGATACGAAGTCAGTAACGACCCTATCGAAGCCCGCAAGCGCCTGGGTTTCATGGTGGCGCAGGAGAAACTGCCGGCACTGCTGACGCCCCAACAGTGTCTGCAACTGTTCTCGGAGGCCCGTGGACTCTCCGGCATTCCTGAATCGACTCAACAACAAGCCCGAGACTTAGGGCTGACTCGTTGGATGGGCACCGGCCTCGACCGGTGTTCATTGGGAACTCGTCAGAAAGTCGCCGTTCTTCTGGCGCTGATCGGTAATCCTCGACTGATTCTGCTCGATGAGCCGATGAACGGACTGGACCCCGTGTGCGCCGTGGCCTTGAAGCAATGGCTCAGTGACTTGCGGCTTACGCACGGCTGCTCGATCCTGATGGCCACGCACGATCTCGCAGTTGTGAGCACCCTCTCAGACCATGTCTTGGTGCTGCTCGATGGTCGTCTATCGATTGACTGGGGACCACAACGCCTTGCCGCTCTTCGCAACGATCGCGACGTCGACATGGAAACCCATATCGTCCGGGCTCTTTCATCCGAAAACACCGATCCCGAGGCCGATCCCTGATTTCAGCAACAAGTAAAAAGGCCCGGATCGATCCGGGCCTTTGACAGGGTTATTGATCTGGCTTTCCGATCAACGCTGATCGATCGAAACCACTGCCCGGGCATCTGGTCCGATGTAGTCCGCACCGGGTCGAATAATCCGGTTGTTGGACCGTTGCTCCATCGCATGAGCTGCCCAACCCGTCACTCGTGACATCACGAAGATCGGCGTAAACAGGCCCGTGGGAATACCCATGAAGTGATAGGCAGACGCGTGGTAGAAGTCGGCGTTGGCGAACAGCTTCTTTTCTTCCCACATGGTCTTCTCAACGATTTCGGAGACCGGGAAAAGTACCTCATCACCGACTTCCTTGGCCAGCTTGCGCGACCATTCGCGAATGATCGCGTTGCGCGGATCCTCTTCGCGATAGACCGCATGCCCAAAGCCCATGATCTTCTCCTTGGCTTCCAGCATGCGCAGCACGTCGTTGCGAGCCTGCTCGGCCGAGTCGTATTTCTCCAGCATCGCCATGGCCATTTCATTGGCGCCACCGTGCAGCGGGCCTCGGAGCGAGCCAATAGCCGCCGTGATGCATGAGTGCATGTCCGACAGTGTTGACGCACAGACGCGGGCCGTAAAGGTGGAGGCGTTGAATTCATGCTCCGCATAGAGCGTCAGAGAAACGTCCATCACGCGAGCCTGAAGTTCCGTCGGTGCCTTGCCGTGGAGGAGCTCCAGGAAGTGCCCGCCGATGCCGCTTTGATCGGTTTCCAGATCAATGCGAACACCATCATGGCTGTAGCGATACCAGTAACAGATCATGGCCGGGAAGGCGGCCAGCAGACGATCAGCGATATCCTGCTGATTCTCGAAATTACCCTCCGGTTCGATATTGCCCAGGAACGAACAGGCCGTGCGCATCACGTCCATCGGATGGGCCGAGGCGGGAATACGCTCCAGTACCTCCTTCAAGGACCGAGGAAGGTCGCGCAGACCCCGAAGTCGAGTCTCATAAGCATCGCGTTGCGCCTGGTTGGGCAACTCGCCCTTCAGCACCAGATAGGCCACTTCATTGAAGCTCGCATTCTCGGCCAGGTCGTCTACCGCATAGCCTCGATAGCGCAGGCTGTTGCCCGTTGCGCCAACGGTGCAGATGGCCGTCTCGCCCGCAGACTGGCCGCGCAGGCCGGCGCCCGTGTTCTTCTCGGTCATGAAGACTCCTTCGTAAATAATTGATCCAGCTTGCTTTCGAATTCGTGATAGCCCAGCGTCTCGTAAAGCTCAGCTCGGGTCTGCATCTGGTCGACGACCGCCTTTTGATGCCCATTCTGGGCGATGGACTCGTAGACTTGCACTGCGGCCTTGCTCATTGCACGGAAGGCGCTCAGTGGATAAAGGGCCAGACCAATGCCGGTTTCCTTCAATTCTCCAACCGTGAACAGCGGCGTCTTGCCGAACTCCGTGATATTCGCCAGCACGGGTACGGGCACGGCCGAGACGAAGGCCTTGAATTCCTCCATCGTGTGCAGCGCCTCGGCAAAGATCATGTCGGCGCCCGCCTCTACGTAGCGATTGGCGCGCTCGACCGCGGCTTCCATACCTTCGCTGGCATGGGCATCGGTTCTCGCCATGAACACGAAAGAGTCGTCATGGCGCGCATCGACAGCGGCGCGCACGCGATCAACCATCTCTTCCTTGCTGACCAAGGCCTTGTTGGGACGGTGACCGCAGCGCTTGGCCTGCACCTGATCTTCCATGTGAACGGCTGCGACGCCTGCTCGCTCCATCTCGCGAATCGTACGCGCGATGTTGAAGGCACTGCCCCAGCCCGTATCGATATCTACGAGCAACGGCAGATCGCAACGTGAGGTGATGCGCCGCGCATCTTCGACCACATCAGACAGTTGCGTGATGCCGAGATCAGGCAAGCCGAAGGATGCGTTGGCAACGCCCGCGCCTGACAGGTAGATGGCTTTGTGACCGACCTGTTCGGCCTGAATGGCCGTGTAGGCATTGATGGTGCCAACCACTTGAAGCGGGGCCTCGGTGGCAACCAGATGGCGCAGCTTTGCGCCGGGCGTTGACGTGCTCATATTGGCGGCATGATTCCCTGAAAATCAGCGCACCATTTTAACACGCGACCCGCTCTCAATTCGCTCCATAACGCCGCGCGCGCCACCAGTCCAGTGACTGCAGTTGCCAGTATCTGGCCTGCACGGCGAGGCGGCCAAAACTGCCGCCTGCCCAGGGCGTTCCCCAGCGCTTGAATTCATCGAGCCGGGTCCGGTCCCCGCTGAGCGCCTCGGCCAGCATGTCGCCCGCCAGCGAGGTGGTTGCCATGCCATGACCACCAAAGGCCAGTCCGTGCCAGAGACCGTCCTCGTCCTGCCCGAGAATGGGCATCTCGTGGCGCGCATAGCTCATCCAACCGCCCCAGGCCTGTTCCAGCTTGACCTCCGCAAGCGATGGGAAGACCCGCGACAGGTCCCGGCGCATCAGGCGACGAATCGCCGCAGGAGAGCGACTGGCGATGGAAATGCGACCACCCCACAACAGGCGTTGATCCGGCAAGGGACGGTAGTAGTCAAAGGCGAAGCGATTGTCATAGACCGCAACCGGTTTTGGCAGGACTTCCGCCAGACGGTCACCGTCCCGGATGGGTCACACACCGCCAGCTTGCTGGCGTCCGGTGAAAACTGCGCCCCGAAGACCGCCCGGCGATGCTTGACGCGCGACAGTTCTGTCAGCGTCCCGTCGTGGAATCGACAAA
>JBCDLQ010000187.1:0-5458 GCA_039414335.1 Pseudomonadota bacterium
CATGCGCTGCAAGGCCTGGCTGCCCTGGTGCTGATCGCCGCGCTCGCCATCGAGGCGGTTGTCGTTTCCGTCCTATTGGTCAACCCGGGTTGAGCATAAGGGACGTGAAGAGGACAGCGCCAATTGAGCCACCTCCCGAACTCACCTTGGATTCAGGGCCCTGGGCCATCGCGGCGCTGATCGTCACCAATCTGATTCCCTTGTTCGGCGTCCTATTGCTCGAGTGGGACCTGCTTTCGGTGCTATTGATTTATTGGTTGGAGACGCTGCTCGTCTGCGGTCTGACCTTGCTGCGCCTGCTCTTGTGCGGTGGCATCCGCGCGCTGGGGTCGATGGTCCTGTTTCTGATGGCTTTCGTTTCGCTGAGTGCGGCTCATATGGCCGTGATTGCGACGCTTGCTGATGCTCTGAACCCGAGCGAGCTGGTGCCTGATTTGTCCGCGGCCGCCAATGTGACACTGTTTGAGGCGCTAGGCGTCCTTTATGGCGGGGGATTGGCGTGGATCGGTGCCGAGCGACCGGTTCTCTTGACGCTGGTCTTGCCGGCTCTGTTTATCGGACAGCTGGTGGCCTATTGGCGCGGTCCGGTCCGCCGCCTGGATCAACGGCAAAGCACCGCCCAATCCATCATGGGCAGGGCCCTCGGACGCGTTGTCATTTCGCACGTGGCCCTGTTGCTGGGCAGCGCGGTGATCGTGGCGCTGGGATTCATGGACCTGTTGCCGGTGCTGGCCCTGTTGATCCTGTTCAAGCTGCTATTTGAACTGCGTATGCATCGCCAGGCTGAACACGAGGCCCAGCCTGGCGAGCAGTGATCTGCCCTACAGTTCGCCTTCGAAGCGGTCCTTGAACAGGTTATCGACCAAGGCTTCAATCGTGAAGTCGATGGTCAGCTCCTCCGCATCCACGGTGGCGCGGGCGATGTCATTGCCGGGCGTTGTGGGTGCGGTATACACCCCGTCAATCAGTCCAGCTGCAGTCTCGCTGTCGTCAGGTATAACCGTTCCGCGATCGGCGGAAAAATCGATCGGCGTTGCGGGCAGGGTGCAGCTGGACACGGCTTGCCCGTCCGAATTCTGCGTCAGATCGAAGGACACGTCGGTGCTTGCGCGGGCATCAATTGTGGTCTCCGCGGCGGTAAAGGCCGCCACCAGCCACTGATCGGCGGTGACGCCGACATCGAAGCTATCGCAGGCGCCGGCGTTCGGGCCCGCGTTACAACCCCACCAATTGTCATTCGCGACAGACACGCGTTCAGCCTGCGTGATGTTGCTGATGCCGATGTCGTTGCCGGCGATGCGATTACAGCTGAAATTGGCAGCACCGTTCGAGTCCAGGCGGACGCCAATGCCATTGCCAAGCGATGTATTGCTGACGAATTCAATCGGTTGATGGGGCGTGAAATCAGCGCCGAAGGTATCGAATGACAGCCAGGCATAGCCAATGTTCGCGCCTTCGGCCGAATTGCCCTCGAACAACACGGTGCTGTTGACCGAGGAATGGGAGGTCAGGCGGAAAGCCTGCTGTGCATTCAGCTCCGCGTCATTGGCTGGATCGAGATTGATGAAACGGTTATTGCGAACCACGATGTTGCTCGTGTGCGAGTTGCCGTTTTCCCAGATGCCGACGATGTTGGACGGATTGCTGGCCTGTGCAAAGACAACGCGAATCTCGTTGTCTTCGATGACCAAGCCCTCGTAGGCCCCGCCCGAGGTGTTGGACTGCATGGCCACATTCGCCGCTCGCAGGCTCGGCGTGGACGCTGAGTCGCCGGGAATCTCGATCACGTTGCGAGCGATCAGGATGTTGTCACCGAAGGCCCAGTGTATGCCGATGTTCTGGAAGGCCTCACCCGCACCGGAAGCCCCGGCAATGTCCTGAGGCATGCGGATCACGTTATCGACGATCGTGAGATTGTCGTAGGCATTCAGGCCGGCAGAACTGAAGAAGATACCAATGGACAGGTCGAAGTCATTGATCTCCAGGTTGGAGATTTCCGTATTCGGGTGGTCGCCGAGCATCAGGAGGAAGCCTTCCAGATCAACACCGGGAACATCTCCGGGCCCCTGAATGATGGCGTCGCCGGGCATCAGGGCGGTGATTGTCAGGTCACTGAGAGGATCGGGAACCAGAATGGACCAGTCATCGTCCGTATCTGCCACACCGTCCGAGCCCAGGGACCAGCTGTTAAAGGCATTCGGCTCATTCCAGTCAAACAGGCCATTGAGGATGATCAGATCACCAGGCTGGGCGGCCTGAACGACATCGTTGATGCGCGTGTAGTCATTGTCGCTGCCCGTTGGCATATCGCCGGTCTCTCCGACGGACTCAATCACGCCCAGCAGGCGCACGCTGGCAGCGTTGTTGCTTGAATCCGCATCGTTGGCCGCGCTGACAGTCGCTGCGTTTTCAATAACGCCCGTGCCTGACACCACGACATCAAGCGTACAGACCGTGGATTCACCACTCGCCAGATCCGCGAGTAAGAAGCTGATGATCTGCCCCATATCCGAGGCCATCGTGCCGTCATCGCAGCTGCCTGCAACGAAGTCGAGGTTGTCGGGCAGTTCATCGACGAGGCTGATGCTGGTTGCGACTGCCAGATCCGTATTGCTCACGGTCAGCGTGTAGCTGATGGCATCGCCGACGAACTGGGTGCCCGTGGCGCTTGTGGTCTTGCTCAGCTCCACATCGGCGAGAATTCCGCTGGGAGCGCCACCAATCAGGAACTCGATTTCACTGCGGGCTACCTGAACATCGTCGCCATTGAAGGCCGCCACGTAGACACGATAGGTGCCAGGGATCGTGGGGTCGAAGTTGGCCAGCGGTCCGATCGGGAAAAAGTCGTAGCGCCAGGATTGGTGTGCCACATTGTTGTTGGTAATCAGGTTGAGGTAGGTCGCCGGATCGCCGGCCGATGTACCGCCGCCATTGGGCGTCGTGTTGTCGCCGATCGCATGATCGAAGAACGGTGCCTGAGCCGACGGAATAATCGGGTCGAAGGTCAGGAAGTCCGTGCCAAGGGACGGGTCTCCGTCCAGTCCGATTTCGTAGCGATAACCATCCAGATTCGGGGCTTGATCGCCAGCGCTACCCACATCGCCGTTGAAGTTCGTATTCACGCCCCAGTCAAAGGACCAGATGGGCGTTTGCGGCCCTTGGCCAACGGCCTGGCCCGCATCAAAAAAGTAGCTGCCGTTAGCGAGGCTGTTGAAGGTGTTTTCAGGCTGACCCATGGCGTTAAAGCGGAGCTTGCCGCGCAGGGCAATCTCGATGTCATTGCGGCGGTCTGTGGTGAAGGCGCCGTTGGCGTTGCCGGTACCGGCGATGAAGTCCGGCGTGATGTCCTGGTCAAAGGCAAGGGGAGGGTCAACGACGATCACGGTCATTTCAGTTCTTGCAACAACATCATCTGAAGTATCTCGGGCCAGTAGATAGATCGAATATTCCCCAGGGATACGCGGATCGTAGTTTTCCAGCGGGCCCGTCAAAAAGAAGCCGTATTGCCAGCTCTGGTGGGCCACGTTGTTATTGGCGAGGAGGTTGAGATATTCCGCCGGATTGGCTGCTGAAGTCCCGCCACCATTTGGCGTGGCGTTTGTGCCGATGGCGTGATCGAAGAACGGTGCCTGCACCGACGGCGTAATTGGGTCGAACACCAAATAGTTGGTGCCCGGGCCAGGATCGCCGTCCAAGCCGATTTCATAGGTGTAGGCGTCGAGATTGGGGGCGGTGTCGTCGCCCTGTCCAGCAACATCGCCATTGAAGTTCGTATTCACACCCCAGTCGAAGGACCACTCGCCGCGTTGTCCGTCCGGTGCATCGGGACGAGAGCGGGTAAGGAAGGTGTAGCTGCCGTCCCCATTGGATCGGAATTCATTCTGCGGCTGATCATTGTCGTCATAGCGAAGCTTGGCTCGGATGGCCAGTTCAATGTCATTGCGCCGATCGGTAGTGAAGCTACCGTTGCCGATGCCGCTGCCGGCAATGAACGTCGGCGTGATGTCCTGATCGAAGGCCAGCGGTGGATCGACCACGATGATCTGGATTTCAGAGCGAGCAACGACAGTGGTGCCGTCCAGTGCCTGCAGGTAAATCGTGTAGGTGCCCGGAACTCGCGGGTTGTAGTTGGCCAAGGCATCGACCAGGAAAAAGCCGTATTGCCAGGAGTTCTGTGCCACGTTGTTGTCGGTCAGCAGGCCCTGGTAGGTGTTGCCGGGATCTGGGTCCGTAAAGCAGTTGACAGAAACTCCGTCCCCGTTACCTGTGGCGTTGTCGCCGATCGCATGGTCAAAGCAAGGAAATTCCGTGGAGGGTGTAATTGGATCGAAAACGAGAAAGTTCGTACCCGGTCCGGGGTCCCCGTCTAGACCGATTTCATAGGTGAAGTCGTCCAGGTTGTTCAATGTGGTGCCGTCGAAGTCCGTGTTGACGGACCACTCGAAGCTCCACTCGCCGCGCTGGCCGGCGGGAAAATCGGGACGACTTCTCGTCAAAAAGGAGTAGGTTCCGTCGCCGTTGCTGTTGAATACGTTGTCCGGCTGACCGTCTTCGTCGTAGCGCAATTTGGCCCGGAGGCCGATTTCAACGCCGTTTTCGCGGTCCGTCGTAAACGAACCGTTCGCGTTGCCTGACCCAAAGATGACTTCGGGCGTGATGTCTTGATCAAATTGAATCGTAGCTTCTGCCGCTGTGGAGAAACTGCCGAAGAGGGCAGCAGCGGCCAGGCCCGCCATGCCAGTTCTGATTGCCAATGCCATAACTCTATCCCCAAGGGATCACCAGCCGACGAGAATAGCAATCAGTTCATTAAGCTAGTGTGATTCTTCGTTCGATAGCGCTTGCGCTGGGGCGACTCGACGCCGCCGAAACTGCGGTTGGCTTGACCCCTTCTGTCCGCCCTTGGATACTTCCCTACCAAGCACCTTATTGATGAATCTCCGAGCATCCGACCGTTGACAGAGTCTCCCATCACCCAGTTACTCGATGAGGCCGCCCAGGGACGGGCGGGCGCGAAAGACCGATTGATCACGGCGGTGGTTCATCGCCTTGAGGCCATGGCCAGTCGGGAAATGGCGGCGGGGAATCGCGGTGGCCTGGATGGACTGACCATGGAGCCGCGAATGCTGGCCCATGATGCGCTCCTCAAGATTCTCGACCGGCCGCTGGATTTCGAGAACCGCCGCCACTTCTTTTCCTATGCCAGCAAGGTCATGTCCAGGGCCTTGATCGACTACCAGCGTCGACGTTCCGCCCAGAAGCGAGGCGGTGATCAGCTTCGGGTCACGCTCAGTGATGTCAGCGGTGAATCAGCTTTCAATCTGTCCGATGTCCCCGGGGCGCTGGAAGAACTGAAAGTGCTTGATGAGCGCAAGGCCGAGCTGGTGGGTTTGCGTGTGTTTTGGGGTGCGAGCATGGAAGAGATTGCCGACATTCTGGACATCTCCCTGTCAACGGC
>JBCDLQ010000188.1:0-5421 GCA_039414335.1 Pseudomonadota bacterium
CAGCAGATGGGAAGCAATGCGATGTTTCATGACCACCATCGTAATCATCGTCCATGAATCAGGCCTGTATGACAGCACAAGCCCCGTGCAGGTTTCCCGAGCATTGATTCGGATGGGTCCCGTGCTGGATTTCATCAAACGGTCATCGCCTTGACTTGCAATTGGCGATGAAGGGTGGTCAGATACGAACAACTTGTGTTGTCCACCCAAGATGTTGGGCCATTGGAAGCGATGGAGCACTAGATGTTGAGTCTGGATCAGCAAGTACTGCGAACCGATGCCACCGGCATGCCGCTGGAATGGATCGGCTATCAGGATGCCGTCAAACTGATCGTTCTCGATCAGGTCTGTTATGCCCTCGGCAGGGAGCTCTACCGACTGCACGGCGGCACCAACGCCCTGACCGGTTTCCAGACCGAGATTCCCGTCAACGCCATCCTCGCCACCCACGGCTCGCACCCCAACGCACACAAGTTCTACGACCGCTACACGCCGCCGCTCTCCAATCGCGCCTTGTTCAAGCGCGACGAGCACCTGTGCCTGTACTGCGGCAACCAGTTTCGTGAGCGTGATCTATCGCGCGATCACGTCAAGCCGCTGGCTCAAGGCGGTGCGGACACCTGGGAAAACGTGGTCACCTCCTGCAAGCGCTGCAACAATCACAAGGCCGCGCGGACGCCGGAACAGGCCGGCATGCAGTTGATCGCGATTCCTTTTGCGCCCACCCATGCGGAGTATGTTTACTTGCAGGGGCGTCGGATTCTCGCCGACCAGATGGACTTTCTCGTGGCCCACTTCCCACGACATTCGATCCTGCGTCGACGCCTGACACGAGACCGAGCAGCACTGCTCGACTGACCCAACGGTCCCGCTGCGGGCAGCGCCGAGGTGTAGACTGACCGTCCCCGCGCAGCAGATCGGTCTGACCGCATGAATCAACCCGCTCGTCCTTCCTCATCCCAGGTCTATCTGGTCGACGCCAGTGTCTATGTTTTCCGGGCCTGGTTTTCCATGCCCGACCGCTTCGAGGACGCCGCCGGTCGCCCGACGAACGCGGTCTACGGCTTTGCGCGCTTTCTGTGTGAATTGATCGAACAGACCGAAGCACCGGGCATTGCCGTGGCCTTCGATGAGTCACTGACGACCTCATTCCGCAACGACATCTATCCCGACTACAAGGCCAATCGCGATCCGGCCCCTGAAGACCTGAAGCGTCAGTTTGCCTGGTGCAAGGATCTGGCACGCCTGCTGGGTCTGCCGATCTACGCCCACGAACGCTACGAGGCCGATGACCTGATCGCTTCCCTGGCGCGCAGCTGTCACGAACAGGGTCAGCCCATCTGCGTGGTCACGGGAGACAAGGACCTGGCCCAGCTGGTCCATGAAGGCGATCACTGGTGGGACTTCGCCCGAAACCGGCGCTTCGATACGGATGGCGTACTTGGGCACTTCGGCGTCCGGCCCGATCAGATCGCCGATTACCTGGCCCTGACCGGCGATGCCGTCGACAACATCCCGGGCGTACCAGGCGTAGGACCCAAGACCGCCGTGGCCCTGCTCAGTCATTTCGACAGCCTGGATGCGATCTACGATCGACTGGAAGAAATCGCCTGGTTGAAGCTGCGCGGCGCAAAGACCCTGGGCCCGAAGCTGCGCGAGCATGAATCCGCCGCCCGTCTCGCCCGACAGCTGACGGGATTGGAAGCGGAGATCGACGCTCTGGGGGAATCACCCGAAGTCATGAGGACCTCGGGCAACGGGGATTTGCTGGATGCCCTGCTCGATGGCCTGGGCTTCGGCCGCCCGCTGCGCGAACGGCTTCATCGTCAACGCCAGATTGGACTGGCGTCGAACTGATCAGCCGTTGCCGGCGCCGCCGGATTCTGCTTCACGCTGGCGCTGGAGGAGCTCCTCGAGCATTTCCTGACCGACGCCAAGCACCTTCGCCGAATCAACGTCCGTCGCCATCAGCGTCACGTCCGGCAGGTCATTGCCCGTGCGGCGACCCATCGCATCCATATGCTGCCAATGGCTGCCGGCCAGGAAGACCAGTTCGCTGTCGACCATGGTGCCGTAGGTCGGCGTATCGAACTGCGGCAGTGCCGCCAGCAGCGGTGCCACTTCGATCACGCCCAGACCGTCTTCGCCCAGCTTCATGCGCAGCACGCGATCAGGACTGACGCCGTTCTGGATCGCGACGAGATGATCGTCCCAGAAGTACAGGCCATCGATGCCACCTTCGTTCAGGTTTTCAGGCGTGAACAGCTTCCAGGCCTGGGTAGGGTCTTCCGTATCGACTACAAAAATTCCGATCTCATAGTCGGCGACATAGAGCTTGCTGTCATCTGCCGACAGGGCGATACCGCGCATGCTGGAGAAGTTCGGGTGGCCGAAGTAGGCCTGCGGGAACTGTTCGCCAGGGCTGAGCTTGTAGATACCTGGGGTGGCCGTATCTGAGGCAAAGACTGTTCCGTCCTCGGCAATCGCCAGGGCACCGAGCGCATGAGGGCGACGGTCCGGGATCAGACGATGCGTATCGAGCAGCTCACCAGTATCGAGGTCCAGCTTGAGCAGCCAGGTCCGACCGCGCAGGCCATCACGGTAGCCCCGCCATTGAGACAGGGCCGCCGTGGCCACCCACAGATGGCGTCGCTCGGCATCGACCGCCAGGTCGAGAACGCCCATCAGCTCGCTGACTGAATCGCTGTCGCCAAAGCCAGTGAAGCTCTGCCCGTCCTCCGAGACCAGGATTTCGCCTTCGCGGATCGTGCCCAGGAAATAGCGACCGGTCTGCGGATCGTGTGCCAGCGCTTCAGGCATCTCAACGCCTTCCAGCACGGTCAGCGTACGCGCATCACCAAAGGCTTGGTTGGCGCCGGTCATCATGCCGTTGAGGTGCTGGTACAGACGATGCTCGCGCATCGGCTCCAGTTCATCGAAGCGAGACCAGTCCTCGGCCAGGCCCTGCTGCTGCATGGAGAGCATCATGCTGTAGGCCTCGCTGAAACGCTCCTGATGGGCGTAGGCGCGCACGAGATGGGTCATGAAGTCCTGGTTATAAGGCCGCAAAGCATGCAGACGCTCTGTGGCCTGGGCCCAGTCTTCGTAATCCAGATCGTCGAAGGCCAGTGCGGCCTGATTGAGCCAGAAGGCAATCTGAAACGATTGCGGCATCTCTTCCAGGGGCGGGCGCTCGGCCTGATCGGCTGCGGCGGGTGCGTCCTGAGCCAGCGTCTGGGTGGACAGACCAACGGCTGCAATCAGGGCTGCCAGCAGCGGGCCAATTGTCTTGAGGATCATGATCGGTCCTGTATGCTTCATCTATTGAAAATAACAACGCAGAGTCGGACTACGGAAGCGCCGATTCGTTCCACACCCTGTCGAAGTAAAAAAACCGCCGCATGCTACCAGAAGATCAAGCTCGGGAACTTCACCGAGGACGCTACCTCACGCTGCAGGAACGCCGCGGCTGGGAGTTCATTCACCGGCTCCACCCGGTTGTCGTGATGGTGGCCTGGACGCCTGACGACGAACTGGTGCTGGTCGAGCAGTACCGCGAACCGCTGCAGGCCAGCACGATCGAGCTGCCGGCGGGACTCGTCGGTGATGAAGCCGGCCATGAGGACGAAGGCCTGCTCCTGGCCGCCGCGCGAGAACTGGAAGAGGAAACGGGCTGGCGCGCCGGATCGATGGCGGAAATCATGCGCTGCCCGACTTCAGCGGGCATGAGCGACGAAATCGCGGTTTTCATCCGAGCCAGTGAATTGGTCAAGGTCGGCGAAGGCGGCGGCACGCCGTCGGAGAACATTACCGTGCACGTCGTGGCCCGCGATCGCATTGATCGCTGGCTGGACGAACAGCGTGAAGACGGAAAACAGCTGGATCCGAAGATCTACTCGGTCCTGCACTGGTCGCGGACGCGCTAGCTCATCCGGCCTCAGCCGATCATCCAGCGGGTCGAAATCCCAACGGCCATACCCGAACCCAGCAGGATCATTGCCCATAACAGTAAGGTTCCCACGAACCGACCGGTGCTCACGCCCGCCGTGCGGTTGATTCCCATAAACCCATGCATCACGCGACTGATCACCAATACCGCGCCCAGAACGTGCAGCAAAATTACAGGGACGACACCCGCCCCTTCCAGCAGCACGAGCAAGAGCAACGCGAGGGGCGCATGTTCGCAGAAATTGGCGTGCGCGCGGATGGCCTTTTCCAGCTCCGGTTGATCACCCGAGCCGATGCCCACCTTGAGCTGGCGGCGCAACATGACCACTCGAAGCGAGAGGCCGAACAGAATCAGGCCCAGCAGGCCGGCATAGAAAAGCGAGATCGTAAAAGCCACTGGCAAGGGCTCCTGGCGTGGATTCGGGGCAGTATACCTGCGTGCTAGACTCCGGCGCTCGCTTCGCTTTCGACCCCGAAGGACTCCCATGAACCGACTGATTCTTGCGCTGATCACCCTCGCGCTCATCGCACTGACCGCTCCTCTCGTTCAGGCCGAAGATGGCCCCATCGCCATCGCCATCCACGGCGGCGCGGGCACGATCAGTCGGGACCGGATGACGGCAGAACGCGAGGCCAACATCCGAGCGGCCCTGCAGGCCGCCATCGAAGCCGGACATGGCGTACTCAGCGAAGGTGGGACCAGCCTCGATGCCGCCACCGCCGCGATCCGGATCCTCGAGGACGCGCCCAAATTCAACGCAGGCCGCGGCGCTGTGCTGACCGAGGCCGGCCGCGTTGAAATGGATGCATCGATCATGGACGGCGCCACCCTGGAAGCGGGTGCCGTGGCCAGCGTCACCGGCCTGCGCCATCCGATCGACGCGGCCCGCCGGGTGATGACCGATTCCCCCCACGTCATGCTGATCGGTGAAGGCGCCGAAAGCTTTGCCAGCCAGTTCGATCTGGAGGTGATGGATCCGGAGTGGTTCATCACGGACTTCCGTCGGGAGCAGCTGGAGCGCATTCAGAATCCGGAGACGGCCGCCCTCGAAGGCGCCACGCCCTGGTATTCCACCGTTGGTGCCGTGGCCATCGACAAGGCCGGCAACCTGGCCGCCGCCACCTCCACGGGCGGGATGACCAACAAGCGTTGGGGACGGGTCGGCGACTCACCGATCATCGGTGCGGGCACCTACGCCAACAATCAGACCTGCGCCGTGTCGGCCACCGGTCACGGCGAGTACTTTATCCGGAACGTCGTGGCCTATGACATCTGCGCTCGCATGGCCTACACCTCACGCCCCCTGGCCCACACCGCCGATGTCGTGGTCAATCAGGTGCTGAAGGCGGCCGGTGGCGACGGCGGCGTGATTGCCATCGATCGTTTTGGCCGTATCAGCATGCCCTTCAATACGCCGGGCATGTACCGCGCAGCGATCTATCGGGACGGTGAAATGGAGATCTCGATTTACG
>JBCDLQ010000189.1:0-5417 GCA_039414335.1 Pseudomonadota bacterium
CAGTACGCCAGTTTTCCCGACGGCGTCTACTCCAATCTGGCGGGATCGGGCGGTGGCTATGCGGTCAGCAACGGTTCGCGACTGACTGTCTTCGGCGGTGAAAGCAGTTTCTTCGGCTTCGGCGATCAGACGCGACGCACGACGATTGACGGTAATCGCGCCAGCGAGAACGGCGGGGCCATCCTTCTCGGCGGCAGCGGTTCCGTGGTTCGACTGACTGATGCCTCCACCGTCGGTAACCGCGCTGACGAGGACGATAACGGCACGGGTAACGGTGGAGCGATCTTCGTGTCGGCCGGGGCTCGCCTGGAAGTCGATCGGACCCTCGGCGCAGCAGACTGTCATCAGCCGATCCGCTGTAGTGAATTCAGCGGCAACGAGGCCGTAGAGGGCGGTGCCATCTATGCGCGAGGCAACGATACGGAAGTCGATATACGCCAGACCTGGTTTACGCTGAATCGCGCCAGCGAATTTGGGTCGGTGCTCTACTCGAGTCTCGACGCCGGGGAATTGCCGCCGGATTCGGTCAGCGTCTATCTCGAGGGCAATGCCTTCGTCGAGAACTCCTTGCCAGGCAATGGCGAAGTGATCGAGTTCCGCTTTGGCAATGCCGTGGAGTTGCGCTACAGCACCTTTGCGGCCAATGCAGACTCCGAGTTCGATGCGTCCCTGTCGATCGGGACGAGCAACGTGATCAGCTTCAACGGCAATGCCATCGATGAGTCCGATGGCCTTGTCTTCAGCGGTATCTGGAACTCGCCGACCTTTCCCAACTCGGGGCAGGTGAATTGCTCGCTTGCAAGGGACTTCGGGCCCCTTCCGACCTTTACCGCGAACAACTTTGTCGGTGATCCCGTGCTGGGTTCTGACTATCGCCCAGGCCTGGCTTCGCCCGCGGTGGATGTTTGCACCGACACAACGGCAGCACCTCAGGAGCCCGATATCGCGCAGGCGCTTAGGGGTATCGATACGGCGGGTGTCAGCAACGGTCCCGGTCCCTATGATGCCGGTGCCTTCGAGCTGCAGATCACGACGGATGCCGTGTTCAGCGATCGTTTTCAGAGCCCTTAACGCGTGTCGCTCAACGCGGTCGGGCCGCCAGACAGCGACTGTCCTGAAGGCCTTCGTGGCTGAGTCGAGATGAGCTGACCAGCTGGTCCAGGCGTTCCAGCGTTGCGGCCTGTACGCCGCGTTCAGCACTCATGGATTGATGCCTGGCCAGCGCGCACAGGGCAAAGGCACGCGAATCATCGTTGGCCGCGGTTTCGGCGATCTCCGCTTCGATCTGATCAATCAACGCTGACGCCGCGATGCCGTCGACATCGCCGAGCAGCAGTTCCAGCCCAAGCAGGCGGGCCGTGGCGGAAGGATGTCGAACCACGTCGTCGGGCGCATCCCGCGTCTGTTCCATCCAGCTCGAGGCTTCGGCCAACTCGCCGTTGTCGAAATGGGCCCGCGCCAGTCGCCAGCGCAGGATCTGGGCCAATGGCTGCCAGCGGTCGTTGTCTCCCAGCGCGGCCAGACGCTCGGTGGCCACCGCTTCGGCCTGTGCAAGGCCAGGGCCATTGCCGGACAGGGCGTGTCCGAAGGCCTCGAATTCGACCGCCTGCAGACTGGTTCGCGTGGCCGGCCCCCAGGACGCTTCCAGGGTCTCGCGGGCTTCGCGGGCCAGCTCACTCGCGGGCGCGCCTCGACCCAAGGCCAGCAGCGTGCGGGCGCGCACCAGATTGGTCAGCGCCTGGGCGATGGCCAGTTCGGCACTCGCCTGGATTTCACTGGCTTCATCCAGCGCGACCAGCGCGTCTTCAAATCGGCCGTGTTGGCGCAAGGTATCGCCATAAGCGTAAAGGGCTCTGCCGATGTTCGGGTGGCCTTCGGGATAGACCTCGCGGGCCAGTTCCGCTGCCCTTCGGTCATAGGTCAGCGCTTCGTCCAGGAGGCCGAGCTGCGCGGCCGTGCCCCCCAGATTGGACAGGGTGGACACGGCGCGTGAGTCGTGAGCCTGATCCATCTGCTCGAGTAGCGCCAGTTCCTCTAGTGCCCACTGATAGGCCGCTTCGATCTCGCCCTGGTTGAAGGCCAGATAAGTCCTCGCGCCCAGTAGCAGCAGACGGATATCGATCAACGAATCGCCAGGTTGAGCCAACAGTCGTTCGACCTCGTCAAACGCGGCTTGCGCTTCCTCGGCGCGATTCTCGCGCGCGAACAGCGCGGCGTATCCCACCGCGACCCGAACATGCAGAAGCCTCGCGCCGGGCGCGGCATCCGGTGGCAGCAAGTCGCGGGCCTGATCAAGGGCGCTTTCCTGTACCCGATGGTCACTTTGCGCGCCGGCCAGGCTGGCGCGCTCCAGCCACAGGCGCACGCGCCATTCGTCGCCGATTGCCGGGTTCTCATCAAGAATGACCTGCGCATCATCGAATCGTGCAGCCGCATCGTTGTGCTGACTCAGGGCGACCTGCACGTCGCCGAGCGTGGTCAGTAGCTCGACTCGCGTTGCCGGATCCAGCGACCGATTGCTTTCAAGCTGACGGCCGCCCTGGGCGAGTACGTCGCGAATGTCGAGATCAGAGTCGCCGGCCAACCAGGGATCGGCCGCCGTGAACATGGACAGAAGAAAGTCCTTGATGGTCTCGGCGCGCTCCGCCTGGATGCCGGCGCGCAAGGCCTGGTCCTGAGCGACGCGAGCCTGCCAGAGGGCCAATCCGCTGCCGACCAGCAGGGCGACCAGGGCCAGCGTCGATGTGGCTACGCCCAGACGATGGCGATTCAACCATTTGCCGGCCCGATAAGCGAGGCCACCTTGGCGGGCGTGGACCGGGTGTCCCGAGGCCCATGCCGCGAGATCTCTTTCCAGCGCTTCGGCGGAGGTGTAGCGGTCTTCCGGATCTTCGGCGGTTGCCCTTGCGCAGATGGCGTCGAGATCGCCGCGAAGGTGATTGGCCGGGACTGGCGTGTCGCCCGCCCCGGAAGGCATGCCGGGAGAAGGAGAGAGCTTCAGGCCGGCGATGGCTCGGGTTACCGCACTGGCCGGTCGAGGCGACTGCCCGGTCAGCAGTCCGTAGGCCAGCATGCCCAGTCCATGGACATCGGTCACCACAGTCGCGGCTTCACCGTCCAGCTGCTCGGGCGCGGCCCAGGCCGGAGAGCAGCGCAGACCGATTTTCAGTGGCGAGTCCGATTTTTCGCCGAGGAGACGACCGATACCGAAATCGACCAGCCGGGCCCGACCTTCATCATCCACCAGTACATTGGCCGGCTTGAGATCCGCATGAACGATCAGGCGGCCGTGCGCATGGCTGACCGCTCTGGTGACCTGTCGCAGCAGATCGATTCGCTGCTCCAGCGACGCATGATGGCGCTGGCACCACTCATCGATCGCTTCGCCTTCGACGTACTCCATAACCAGATAGGGCCAGCCCTGCTCGCTGACGCCCCCGTCGAGCAGGTGGACGATTCTGGGGTGGGCGAGGCTGGCCAACAGCTGCAGTTCGCGTTCCAGGCTGCGCCGATCGCCGGGATCCGATGTCCGCGCATGCAGCACCTTGAGGGCGACCTGGCGTTCGTATTGCCCATCGGCGCGCTCGGCCAGCACGACCGTGGCCATGCCGCCGCGACGTATTTCGCGCTGTACTCGCCACTGTCCCAGCGTAACGTCGATCCAGCTGTTGGGTACCTGTGCGGAGGCCTGGCGCCCGATCAGATCGTCGACGATGCCTTCAACCGTTCGATCGATCAGCAGAGGTTCCGGGGTGTCGTGAGCCGTCAGCAATTGATCGAGATAGCGCCGGACTTCCGGGTCCAGCGTTTCCCCGGCCAGGCGTTCGCTGCGTTGTTCTACGGTCAGATCGGCCAGTTGTTCGAACCAGCCGGACACTTCCGACCACAGGGATTCAGTCAGGCCCATGGCGATTGATCTGCGGGAAGGCGCGTGCGCGCTGCCAGTCGCGGGTGGCCGTGCGTTCGGAAACCGTCAGTTGCTCGGCGACCTCGCGCAGGCTCAATCCAGCGAAGAAGCGCAGCTCGACTAGACGGGCCAGGCGCGGCTCCAGTGCCTCGAGATCGTCGAGGGCGCGGTCGATCTCGAGCAGATCTTCGGCCGAACGCTCTCCCAGCTGCTCGATCTGGAAGCGTTCAAAGCCCGGGTCGGGCGTGCGCTTGGCCGCACAGCGGTTGCGGATGTAGTCAATCAGAACCTGCCGGATGGCCATCGCATAGCTGGCCAGGCAGTGACGCTCACTGGACCACTGCTGATCCTCGCCGAGCTTCAGCCAGGCTTCGTGAATCAGGACGGTAGTGTTGAGCGTGCGGCTGGGATTGCGGCCGCGCTCACGGCGCGCAATCGCGCGTAGCGCCTCATAGACGCGGTCGATGGCGATCGGAACCGGTTCACGCCCCCTGTCCGTGTCCGGTACCGCCGCAGTGGTGCCATCCGGATTGCGAGCCATGATTACTCGAGCGTCTGCTCCCTGATCTCGCCGCTCAGTCTGCGGCGAGCCGGGGGCGGCGTCAAGCGATCAGCTGACGGTCAGCTGAGAGCCTTCAGCTTGTCGATCTGTGAGCGCAGCTCATCGACCTTGGTCTGGTGTTCGACCAGGCGCTCGCGCTCCCTCTCCACCACTTCGGCCGGCGCGTTGGCCACGAATCGTTCGTTGGCCAGCTTCTTCTCCGTACCCATCAGGCCCTTGCTCTCGCGATCAAGCTGCTTCTCGAGGCGAGCGAGCTCTTCGCCGACATCGACGAGGCCGGCCAGGGGAATCAACAGACGCATGTCGCCGGCCAGGGCGACCGCGCAGTCAGAGCTGTCGCGATCATCAGCGACGGTCTCGATGCGCTCTAGTCGGGCCAGGCGCTTGATGAGGTCTTCGAAGCGGTTCAGGCGCTCGCGATCCGCCTCGCTGCCGTGCTGAATCAGCAGTGGCATGGGTTTGCCGGGCGCCAGATTCAGTTCCGTTCGGGCCGAACGAATGGCGCTGATCACGGATTTCAGCCAGTCCGTGTCGGCCTCGGCGGCCGTATCCGGCTTGCCCGTTTCGGGCCAGCGGCAGAGCATCAGGTGCTCGCCGTCGACACCCGCGGGGACGCGCACGCGCTGCCAGATCTCTTCAGTCACGAAGGGAATGAAGGGATGGAGCAGACGCAGGGTGGTTTCCAGCACGGTCGCCAGCGTGTGGCGCGTGGCGTTGGCCAGGGCTGGATTGTCTGCCTCCGCTTCTTCAAACAGAGCGGGCTTGGACAGCTCCAGGTACCAGTCGCAGAATTCGTTCCAGACGAACTCATAGAGCGCCTTGGCGGCGAGATCGAAGCGGTAGTCGACCAGCGCCTGGTCAACGGTGGTGATCGTGCGATCGAGCTGCGAGCGAATCCAGCGCGACGGTGCGTCGAGATCGGCCGGATCGGGCACGGTGATCTCAGCG
>JBCDLQ010000190.1:0-5416 GCA_039414335.1 Pseudomonadota bacterium
GGGGGGCGTGCTCTTCCTTCGCCTGTGGGGTTTCGCGCGATTCTGGCGCCCCTGGGCCCCTGCACCTGACCGCGCCAGGGTCATCTTTCGCGCCGACACTAACGGGGGCGGCGCAGCCCTGGTTGGTGCGCTCCGCCCCCGCATTGTCGTGCCATCGGACTTCGCGAGTCGGTTCAGTCGAACCGAGCAAGACCTTATCCTGGCCCATGAACGAGAGCACAAACGAGCCGGCCATGCACAGCTCAACGGCATCGCTGCCCTGCTCCAGATCCTGTTCTGGATGAACCCAGCCCTCATCTTTGGGTTGCGAGTCTTCCGTCTGGATCAAGAGTTGGCCTGCGATGCTGCCGTACTCGAGCGTAAACGGACCAGCGTTCGCCGCTACGGCCGTGCGCTGTTGCGCGCCCAGACCGGCGCTTTGGCTCCGCTGGGCTGTTCCTGGCGTCCAGCGAGTGGCCTGCAAATCAGACTGAAACAGCTCACTCGCAGAGCACCTGGAAGGCTGCAGCGTCTCGCGGGCCTGAGCAGCCTGTCCTTGCTGTTTGCGATGATCGCCAGTGCCAGCTGGGCAGCCCGTCCCGAGATGAAGCCCGTCGATGCCCCTTTGCTCGAGCCCGCTTACGGAACTCACTTGGAGCAGCCCGCGGTCTCTCATCTGCAGTTGCGCGGATTGGATGCGGCTTTAACGATCATCTCCGAGGATCGCGAGACCATCGCCTTTGAAGGCCTGGCTGAAGACCTTCAAGGCATACGATCGGCCGACAGACTGGTCATGACGGCTGGCGTCGAGGGCGCTGATCGCTGTCGAAGCGCTGCCCCGCGGTCTCAACGCTTTACCGTTCGGGTTCCCCATGGCGTCAAGGTCGAGGCGATCGGACGGGTCGACGCCTTTGTTGTTGCACCCGAAGGCGGGCAGCTCCATTTCGATGGTTGCGGTACGGTTCTGGTCGACGATTTGTCAGGCGAGCTGGATTTGGAACTGGGCGGCGAGATTCGCCTGACCGGGGGTCTGATTGCCGGCGACTTACAGCTGCGCGGTCACGGCGAAGTCCGTGCTGCCTTCGTCGAGCTGGCCGGCGAGCTACGAATGCGGACATCCGGCGGCGTTCGATTGAGCCTCGCAGAACTCGACGGTTCCGGACGTTTCGATCTCAGCGGCGGCTCCGCGCTCTCCGTCGAGCGTTGGCAAGGCCAGCTTGAGGGATCGGCGGCTGGTGGCAGCGAGGTCCGAATCGAGGAAATCGATGCCCTACTGGCAGACTTTACAGTCTCCGGTGGCGCCAGCGCCGTCGTGGAGACTGGCGAGATCGACGAACTGCGCGTTGATCAAGCCGCCCGCGCTAGCTTCTCATTCAACGGCGAGTCTTTCTCCAGCTGGGTCCGCAATCGCGGCAGCCTTCCCGTTGTCCTGGCGGATGCCGGTGAGCTCGACAGCATCGGCCTGATCAGCACACGAGCCCACCCCCCCGACGACTGACCGTTCGACGGTCTGAATCACCTCTTTTTTCCACACTCAACTCACGACAAACGGAGAGCCCAATGGCGCCGAACAGCCCCGCTTTGCCCGCAACTCACCATCTCCTCGCCTGCTGCAGTCTGGCCGTCAGCCTGACTCTGCCACTGGCCGTCCAGGCCGAGAATGGCGCCGTCGGCTACGCCCGACCCGCCAGCGACATCGTGATCGATGGCAATCTAAGCGACTGGCCAGAAAACGCGACTCGCTACCCAATCGAGAGCGGCCTCTGGGACGATGGCTCGGGCTGGCGCGACGAGGCGTACTTTCAGGCCGCCTATGACCCTTCGGGCGAGTACCTTTATCTTTCCGTGGAAGTCACCGACGACTCCACGGTCAACTTGCCCGAGGAGGAAGCCGATCTCCTGCGGGAAGATACACTTGTGATCTATATCGATGCCGAGCACCACTGGCGCGGATCCGCGCCCTGGGCTTTCGTCGGTGCGCTCGAAGGCATTGACAACATTTCCAACGGTGAAGGCTGGGACCCGCAGACGACCCGCGCGACGGACGACAGTGCCGATTTGGCTGTCGTCACCACCGAAGAAGGCCGACGTTACGAATGGCGAATTGAACTGGATCAGGTCGTTCGCGCCGGCATGAGCATCGGCTTGGATTTGATCCTGGTCGACGTCGACGAACCCGCATTGAATCAGGCTCCGGCCTACATTGCCTGGGGCCCCTATGGCAGCAAGGCCGCACGCGCAAGCCGCCTTGGCGACCTGGTGCTGCTAGATGCCACAGAAGTCTTGGGAACGCTGAGCGGCGACATGGCCTGGGCCGATGGAATCGATGGCCCCGACCTCGGCGAATACCGTGTCCGCGTCCGCAACCGTCATGATCCCGAGCTCTGGGTGTCAGTCATAAGCGATGAAACCGGCCGCTTCAGCGTGGATCTGCCGAGCGGTGAGTACTGCATTACGCCAGCCTTTATCCTCTACGGTCCCGAAGCCGAATTTCGTCTGACCGACGATTCGAAAGTCTGCGACAGCGTGCAGGCCGGTGAAGAGACCGTCGCCGCGACCCTGGTGAAATCGGTCCGTCCGGTCCCCGAGCACCACATTCAGGAAAGCGGCTTGCTGTTTTCCTTCGACGGCCGCGCCGCCGAGCGGCTTGATGCCTTCATGGCCGACTACATGGATCACTACACGATCCCCGGCGCAGGCGTCGCCATCATCAAAGATGGGGAGATTGTCTATCGTCAGGAATACGGTGTCACCAACTGGCTGACCCAGCAGCCCGTTCGCCGGAAGAACCTCTTCGATATCGGCTCTATCACCAAGGTGATCTTTGCTTTTGCCGTCCATCGACTCGTCGAGCGAGGCGTGCTGGAACTGGATCGCCCGCTCTACGAATACCTACCCTTCGAGGACATCGCCCACGACGAGCGTTCCAAGCTATTCACGGCGCGACTGGTCTTGTCACACCAAACCGGCCTGCCCAACTGGCGCTTCCAGAACGACGATGGCCTGCTGGACATTGAGTTCACGCCAGGCGAAGGCTATCGCTATTCCGGCGAAGGCTATGACTATCTGGGCCGCGTGGTAGAACATCTCACCGGCGAGTCATTGGAAACCGTGATGATGCGCGAGGCCGTCGAGCCTCTGGGCATGAGTACCGCTGTGCGATTCACCGAGCGTGACGATTGGCACGACATGTTCGTCCATGGTCATAGCGAGCTTCGAGCGTTCACCAGTCAAACGCCCGATGAAGCCCACGCGGCCTATTCGGCCATGGCTAGCGCCAGCGACCTGGCTCAGGTGCTGCTGACCTGGATGGAACGCGGCGGTGGGCTGTCAGATGAGGGTTACGACGCGATGTTTGAGCAGCAGGTGGATACGGGACAAACCCCGCAGGACACGGATTGGAAGGCCTACTACGGCGTCGGACCCCGCATCGTGGAAACCCCCTATGGCCGCGCCATCGGCCACGGTGGCCTGAACTGGGGCCAGATCGCGCAGATGGAGTTCTACGAAGACCACAACGCGGGCTTTGTCATGACCACCAACGGGGATGACGGGATGCACGTTCGCAATGCCTTGCGGCTTTTTCTCGTTGCCGGGAAGGAGTACTCGGTCGGGAACGATCCTGAAAGTGAGTAAGCAAGGGGCGTAACGCCTCCATCATCAGATCAAAAAATGCACAGTCTGATGGGCGATTCCTCATGCTCGAGGGTCGCCTTTAATCTGCTTCGAACCGGTCACCATGGATCTGATCATCGTGACCTACGAGCCAACGGAACAAATTCAAAGCGTAGCGCCGATTGTCCAGGCGATTGATATTAGTGCCTGCCCCATTGAGATTGAAGAAGGTGTTTCTATCGAAATGGCCGGCAACCCGTCCTTCGTCGACTTTCAGCAGCGTTAATGCCCCGTCGGCGATCGTGACGGGGCGACTCTGGCCCTGATTGTTATTGCCGAAGGGCGGTGTATTGACGCGAGTAGAGTTTTTAGCGCCCACCAAAACCTGGCCGGCGATCATCGAGACAATCGGTGAGACACCTTCACCGTCAAAGGCATCAACGTCTTCAAGAATCGGATGATCAGGCTCACTGAAGTCCCCGTCAGATCGCATGAGTGCATAGGTGCCCTGATCCTGGTTCATGATGAGACCAAAGCGGTCGAGGAACTGCTGATCAGAAGAAGGCGCGTCGCTCCAATCTCCGCCGAAGTTGGCATCGGAAATCACGAGCAAGCCGCCGCCGCTTCGAACGAAGCCTTCGACCGCATCAACGGCAGCCGCGCCGTAGACCGCATTATTCGACCCCAGAACAAGGACATCGTAGGTGAGAAGATCAATTTGATCGAAGGCCACGGGACGCCCCTCGGTCGGCCCACTATCATTGCCCGCTTCAACCGGCTCCGCAATCTGCTCAACGTCGAAACCCGCCTCTTCCAGCGTGATCCGAAGCTCAGCCCAGCCATGATTGCCGTTGGCAGTCGATGCATTGAAGATGTCGGCCAGTTGTTCCGTGCGCTGAAAGTCATTTCCCGCTTCCAGAAAACCACCAGATCGATCCGCACCCCGTATGAACAGCACTCGATCCTGAGCGAAGCCAAAGGAAGAAAGGACCAGAAACACGAGACCAATCAGAGCGGCGAGAGCGTTCATGAGCCGAGCTTATCACCGGCCATCAAGACCGTCATGGGAGTGATGCGTACGTCATCGAGAAAGCGAGTGTTCTCCTTTCAACGGCATTCCACAAGGCTGCTCGCCCGAGCACAGTGAAGCCCGAACTTCTCAGGCATGAGAATCGGTTCCGCAGCGCTTCTCAAAATAGCGATAGAAACGATTAGCGATTGCTGAATTCACGCTCTAGGTTGACAGAAGAAAGCGACTGTATGATCATGACTCAATAGTCATATGACTCGTAAGTCATAACCATGGCCAAACAGACCTTCATCAACCTAAATGAAGACAAGCGCGAGCGTCTTCTGAGCGCAGCCATCGATGAGTTTGGAGCATTTACCTTCGAACAGGCGAATATCGATCGAATCGCCAAGGCCAGCAGCATTTCCAAAGGATCGTTCTATCAATACTTCGAGGGAAAGAACGATCTCTACAGAACCAGCGTGTCAGAAGCCCTCAATAGAGCATGGACATTTTTCGAAGGAGAAGTGGCAGACCGCGATCCACAGGACTGTTTTGAACTGCTCGAAGCAGCGATCCTCCAGATGTATGCACTCCGAGAGCAGCACCCTTCCCTGGCGTCAATTTATGCCCGAGTCGTTCACGACCCCAGTTCGCACCTTCAATCGAGCCTGTTTCCCCAATTTCTCGATTACAGCAATCAGTTCAATAAGCGTTTTTACGACTGGTGCACCAAAACAGGGGACATCTACAGTTGTTGTTCGCGAGCTATGGTTCGATTACACGTCAAAGCGATGTGCAGTCGCTGGAACC
>JBCDLQ010000191.1:0-5411 GCA_039414335.1 Pseudomonadota bacterium
CCGGACCTCAAGGCTTCGGTGACGTGGAGTCGGATTCGGCGCATCAGTCGGCGGTGATCTCTCGAATCGATTCGACGGCGACGCGGGCCAGGTGATCAATTTCATCGTCATTGATGACATAGGGCGGCATGAAGTAGACCACGTTGCCCAAGGGGCGCAGGAGCACTTCATGCTTCAGGGCACGCTGATAGACCTGAATGCCGCGACGCTGCTCCCAGGGATAGGGTTCGCCGTTGTCTTGACCCATTTCCATGGCCAGGATCATGCCGTGCTGTCGAATGTCGAGGACGTTGGGATGGTCTTCGAGCTCCGCCACGGCCTGGCGCATGCGCTGAGACTTGATCGCGTTGTCGGCCAGTACATCGCGGCTTTCGAAAAGATCGAGCGTGGCGAGCGCGGCGGCGCAGCACAGGGCATTGCCCGTGTAGCTGTGCGAGTGCATGAAGCCGCGGGTCATGTCGTAGTCGTGGTAGAAGGCCTGGTAGACGTGGTCGTTGGTGAGCACTGTCGAGAGCGGCAGGAAGCCGCCGGTCAGTCCCTTGGACAGGCACATGAAGTCCGGGCTGATGCCCGCCTGTTCGCAGGCAAACAGGGTGCCCGTGCGACCAAAGCCGACGGCGATCTCATCGGCAATCAAATGAACGCCATAGCGATCACAGGCCTCGCGCAGCTTTTCCAGATAGATCGGGTGGTACATGCGCATGCCGCCGGCACACTGGACCAGCGGCTCGACGATGACTGCCGCGATCTCTTGATGGCGCTCGGCCAGCGTCGCTTCCATGTGCTTGAACTGGCGCGCGCTGTGTTCTTCCCAGCTCACGCCTGCTTCAATGGCGAAGCAGTCAGGTGATTCCACCACCAGCGGTTGCAGCAACAGGGGTTTGTAGGTGTCTCGGTACAAGCCGACATCGCCCACGGCCAGCGCGCCCAGGGTCTCACCGTGGTAGCTGCCCGACAGGCAGACGAAGCGTGTCTTGTCGGGCTTGCCGCCGTTCAGCCAGTAGTGGAAGGACATCTTCAGGGCAATCTCGACGGCGGCCGAGCCTGAATCGGCATAGAAAACGCGGCTCAGGCCCGGCGGTGCGAGCTGGCAGAGACGCTCAGCCAACTCGATCGCGGGCGCGTGGCCGAAGCCTGCCAGGATCACGTGTTCCAGTGCTCGCGCCTGGGCCGAGATGCGATTGGCAATGGTCTCGTTGGCGTGACCGAACAGATTCACCCACCAGGAGCTGATCGCATCGAGATAGCGGTTGCCGTCAAAGTCTTCCAGCCAGACGCCCTGGCCGCGACGGATCGGAACCATCGGCAGCCATTCATGGTCTTTCATTTGCGAACAGGGATGCCAGACCCGCGCCAGGTCGCGTTCGCGCCAGGATTGATTGCTCATGTCAGGATGGGTGATTCAACAAGGCGAAATTTCAGTCCCTCGACCTTGGTCGACGGGCTGCCAGAGCGGCCGGGTCGGCGTATCATGGTGAAATTGATCCGGGTAGTAACCATCCGAACAAGGTAGCAGAGAATGAGCGCTTTTCGCAGTCGCAACGCCGGCTTTTCATTGATCGAGATTCTGGTGGTCGTTGTCATCATCGGCATCCTGGCCGCCGTGGTCGTTCCTCGGGTGATGGATGCGCCCGGTGAGGCCCGCTCGGTCAAGGCCGCACAGGACGTGCAGGCCCTGGTCACGGCACTGAACATGTACAAGCTGGACAACTTCCAGTACCCGTCGACGGAGCAGGGACTTGATGCCCTGATTCGCCAGCCTTCGGGCCAACCGCCGGCCGCCAATTGGAAGGCCGGTGGCTATATCGATGGGTTGCCCAATGATCCCTGGGGGCGCCCATACCAGTACCTGAATCCCGGCCTGAAGGGAGAGATTGATGTCTGGTCCTTCGGCGCCAACGGCATGCCGGGCGGCGAGGGCGATAATGCCGAGATCGGTAACTGGCGGGATTGAGTCTCCATGGTCGCTCGCCGCAGCAGCGGCTTCACCTTGATCGAAGTCCTGGTGGTGCTGGCCATCGCCGCCACACTCACTGCCCTGGTCGTGCTGCGGCTCGGCGATCTGCGTAGCCCCGATGACCCGGAACGCCTGCTGGAACGCCTCGCCGCCCGGGTCACCCACCAGTGCGAGCAGGCCCTGTTCCAGGCCCGACCGCGCGGTCTGCGCTTCAGCGAGTTCGGCTACGTCGCCTGGCAGAGTAGCGCCGAGGGTTGGCGCGTCCTGCCGCAGACCGGCCCTGATCGAGCGCAGATGCTTCCCGAATCGCTGGATATCGAGCTGGTGGTCTCCGGCTACTCCGTCGACCTGGCCGAGGTCGAGTTCGATGTTGAAGACCTTTACGACACGGGCGTTCGCGATGTGCGTCCGCAGGTGATCTGTCACCCGCTGGGCGAGCTGACACCGTTCCAGCTAACCCTGGCGCAGAACCGGGATCGCTGGACCCTGACGGCCGAAGCCAACGGCAGGCTGACGATCGAACGGCCCGACGCCTGATGCGCCGCGCCGCCGGTTTCAGCCTCCTGGAAGTGCTGGTCGCGCTGCTGGTCGTGGCCATATCCATTGCTGCTCTGAGCCAGGTCGGGGGCCGGAGCCTCGATACGCAGGCGGAAGCCGAAGCGCGAACGCTGGCGCTCTGGGTCGCCGACAACGCCCTGGCCGAGCTGCGACTGGACCCGTCGGTCAGTGCCGACCGACGACAGGGGTCCAGCACCATGGGTGACCGTGACTGGTATTGGGATGCCCTGATCCAACCCGCACCAGGTGATCAGATGCTCAGAGTCGACGTGCTGGTTTACGCCGAAGCCTCGCGCGAATCACCGGTCGTCAGTCATACGGGTTTCCTGCCCCTGTGATGGGTCGTGCTCGCCAAGGTGGCTACACCCTGATTGAAGTGCTGGTGGCCGTACTGGTCTTCGGCGTGCTGACGGCCAGCGCCTACACGGCCCTGGATTCCCTCTCTCTCGCCGCCATGACGCACCGTGAGCACGCCGAACAACTGGCCTCGCTGCAAACCAGCGTGGCACGACTTGATGCGGATTTGCGTCAACTGAGCCATCGTGCGACCCGAACGCCGCTGGGCCAGTCCACCCCCGCTTTCAGCGGTTCTGCCTTCGAGCTTCAGGGCATCCGGGCCGGCTGGGCCAATCCGAACGAATTCCGGCGCAGTACGCTGCAGCGCTTCGCCTGGCAGTTCGATGGCAATGCCCTGATCCGCTTGAGTTGGCCCGTGACGGACCCGACCGGCGCGGTGGTGCCGACGCCCGAAGTGCTGGAACTGGACGTCAGTGATTTCCGACTGGCCTATCGAGATTCCAGCGGCGGCTGGCATGAACAATGGCCGCCGCGCGGCGGTACGTCGACGGCCTTGCCCGCGGCCATTGAAATCAGTCTCGATACTCAACGCTTTGGTCTGATCCGGCGCCTGCTGGTGGTTGATCCATGAGATTGATGACTCGATTCCATCGCCAGCGCGGTGCGGCCCTGCTGATCGTGCTGATCGTGGCGGCACTGGCCAGCGTTCTGGCGGTCAGCCTGATCGAGCGAGGGCAGTCCACGCTGGCGCGTACGCAGGCGCTGATGGACAACGAACGCGCCTATCAGTACGCCCTGGGAATGGATTTGCTGGCCCGTGACCTCATCCGCCAGGCCCAGTCGGAAAGCAGTCGGCCCGACCTGCTCAACGGTGCCTGGACGCCGCCCTTCGAGGTGCCGGGCGGGCGAGTTCAGGGCCGCCTGCTGGATCAGCAGGCGCGCTTTAATCTGAATGCCCTCGGCCATCCTGACGGTGCCTTGCGAAGCCGCGCCGAGACCAAGTTCGAACGCTTGCTCGACGCCCTGGGCCTGGATGGCGCGATCGCGCTGGAATTGGTGGACTGGATCGACGGTGCGACGGTAGCCCGGCCCGGTAGTGCGGGTAATAGCGTGTATGCCGGATTTCAGCCGCCCTATCGGCTGGCGGGTGTGCCGATGGCGCATCCGAGTGAATTGCGCTGGCTGCGCAGTATGACCCCGGAGGCCTATCGACTGCTGTCCAGCCACACGACGGTCCTTCCGACGCCTGACTTGCGAATCAACGTCAACACCACGACGGCACCGGTGCTCGCCTCGTTGATCCCTGACATGACGCTGTCTGAGGCCGAGCGCGTGCTCGCCGACGGACCCTGGAGAGAGGTGCGCGGTTTTCTGGCTCACCCTCTGATCCAGGCAAGGCCCGTTCCGGGGCTGGAGCAGAATATCCGGGTGACCAGTACGGACTATCTGGCCCAGGCCCGAGTTACGCTCGACGGCATCGAAAGAGACTATTTCGGTCTGATCCAGACAGGGGGAACAGGGTATGATTTCCGCTGGTTCAGCCAGGGTGTCCCCTGATCATGTCGGCGTCGAGCAAAGAACAAGTACTGCTGCACGCAGGCGCCTCCCAGTGGTCGTGGCGTCAGCTCGATCGTGCGGGTCCGGTCAAGGCGCAGGGTCAGGCTCAGGCCGGGTCGGCAGACTGGGCTGATCGAGCGCCGGTCAATGGATTGATCGACGCGGCCTTGTGCGTCGGTCTGCGCCTCGATTTGCCGCGCATGAGCACCGCGCGCCAGGCCCAGGCCCTGCGCTGGGCCGCAGAAGAACATCTGGCCAGCTCGGCCGAAGACGAACACGTCGTAGCCGGGCCTCGCGATGGCTCGGACCGCTTGTGCTGTGTCGTCATCGGCCAGGCGCCGATGCGCGAGTTGATGGACGCACTCGCTCACAGACCCGTCGAGAAACTGGTGCCAGACGCCCTGTGTCTGCCGCTGCTTGAAGGCCGGGTCAGTCTCGGACAGATCGATTCGCGCGTGCTGGCGCGTTGGGGTGACTGGGACTTCGGCAGTTTCGAGCCCGAACTGCTCGATGAGTTGCTGGTGGCCTTGCCGGCCGACGCCGAATTGGACTGGTACGGCGGTGAGGTCCCCGAAGCCCTTTCTGCACTCACCCTGAACCGCAAGTCCGCTGATCTGATGGCCGTGCTGGGAGAAGGCCTGGCCCAGGCGCCGATCAACCTGCTCAGCGGCGACTATGCCTCCAGCAGCAGCACGGCCGCCCGGTCCTACTGGCGCTACGCGGGGATTGCGGCTGCCGTGGCCGCGTTGCTGGCCCTGGGCGGTGCCTTGATCGAACTGAAGATGCTGGAACAGCGCGGCGGCAGCCTGGCGGGAGCGCTGGATGCTCAATTCGCAGCAGCCTTCCCGGGTGTCACGCCGGCAGGTCGTCATCGTGAGCAAGCAGAACGGCAGTTGTCTCGGCTGCGCTTCGGTGAAGCGGCCGGACTGCTCGATCTGATGAACCGGGCCGGACCGGTGGTGGCCGGTCAATCCGCCTTGGTGATGGATGCGGTCAGCTTCCGTGATGGTCGACTGGAGTTCGTGCTGCGCGCTCCCGATGC
>JBCDLQ010000192.1:0-5409 GCA_039414335.1 Pseudomonadota bacterium
AAACCGATGGCCTGGCCCTGGGCACGCAAGTGCGCCACCCGCGCTTTGGCCTGGGTACGGTCGTGACCATCGAAGGCCAGGGCGCCAATGCGCGCATCCAGATCAACTTCGAGTCCGCCGGAGCCAAATGGCTGGTGCTGGGCTACGCCTCATTGGAGCCCGTCTGATGCAGTCCTTCGATGCCTCCCAGCTCGGTCTGGCCGGTTTGCGTCATAACACCGGCGAGATCCCGGTCCTCGCCCTGCACGGCTGGCTGGACAACGCCAACAGTTTCGTACCGCTGCTCGATCATCTTGACGGTCTGGACATCGTCGTCCTGGACATGCCCGGCCACGGTCATTCGCCCCATCGGCCGGACGAAGTTCGCTATCACTTCGATGACAACGTCTTCGATGTGCTCAAGGCTGCCGATGCGCTGGGTTGGGAGCGCTTTCATTTGCTCGGCCACTCCATGGGCGGCGCGGTCAGCACCCTGTTGACCGCCGCATGCCCGCAGCGGGTGATTTCCTTCGTCAACATCGAAGGATTGGGACCCATCTCTGCGCCCCCGGACACGGCGGCCAGCGGCTGGCGTCGGGCACTGCGAGGCAGTCACTTCCGACCACGGCGCGAGCACCCCGATCGCGAATCGGCGATCGCCGCGCGCGCCCGCCACAGCGACATCGACGACTCAGCCGCCGCCTTGCTGGCCGATCGGGGTCTGGTCAAGACCGACGACGGCTACTGCTGGGGTCATGATCAGCGCCTGACCTGGCCGTCAACGCAGCGCTACACGGAAGCCCAGGTGCTGGATCTGCTCGCACATATCGAGTGTCCCGTACTGAACGTGTACTCGGACCCACCGAGCAGACTGGTCGCTGCCCGCGTGCTGCAACGGCGACTGGCCGCCCTGCGTGATTCTCGTCTGTTGGCCAGCGGTGGCGGCCATCATCTGCACATGCGCTACCCCGAGCGGATCGGGCCTCGCATTCAGGAGTTCTTCCATGAACACGCCCTTTGAACCGAAAGCCATTCCCCATGAACAGCGCCTGATTTTCGCGCTGGACGTCCCTGACCTGACGCGCGCCCGGGCCCTGATCACAGAGCTGGGCGACAGCGTCCAGTTCTACAAGCTGGGCCTGGAGCTTTTTCTCAGCGGTGCATACTTCGAGCTGGCGGCAGAACTCAAGGACGCAGGCAAGCGCGTTTTCGCCGACCTCAAGCTGTTCGATATTCCGCCAACGGTCGGACGCGCCGTGGCCCAGCTGGCCAGGCACGAGGTCGACTTCCTGACGGTTCATGGCAATGACAGCATGCTGGAAGCCGCCGTGACCAATCGCGGTAACGTGAGCATTCTCGCCGTGACCGCACTGACCAGCCTGGATCGTGGCGATCTGGACGACCTGGGATTCGACTGCGATATCGAAGCGCTGGTCCTGTCCCGAGCCAAGCGCGCACTGGCCCTGGGTTGTGCCGGTGTAATCTCGTCCGGGCTGGAAGCCGCCGCCCTGCGACAGTCCGTGGATCACGCCCTGAACGTGATCTGCCCGGGCATCCGACCGGTCGACAACACGGACGAGCAGAAGCGAACCCTGTCCGCCGCTCAGGCCTTCGAAGCCGGTGCCGATTACATCGTAGTGGGCCGCCCAATCCGAGATGCGGACCATCCGCGTGAAGCAGCGGAAAATTTACAGAATGAAATAATTAACTATTTCAATGGTTTATAGAAACTTCTAAAAATACTTGCGAAGTTAAACGCCAGCCGCTAAGGTAGTGCTCAAGGATTACACGCGGATGTATCCTTCGAGCTCTACAACAACCAAGCTAGACACCCCACAGAATCACTAAAGGGTGGAACGATTCAACCGGGTCGCATGTCTTCTGCATCGACCCGGTTTTTTATTGCAACGAGCATGAACAGCGACTCAGCCCCGGGACTTCTGGCCCTCATTCATCGACAGGGCCCGGTGATAAACTAGCGCCCCCTCTCAGGACTTCGGATTCCTACCCTTGCCAGCCCAGTCTCAAACGAACTGGATCAAGCGTCTTCAGCTGCTTTGGCTGGGGCTGCTGCGTCGTATCCTCCATTGGTGGGTGCGCAGCAACGTCCTGCCCGAGCATCTGGACGAGCTGGGCGTAGACCCGAAGCGCCCGGTCTTTTTCGTCCTCGACACCTACGCCCTGAGTTCCCTGTTGATCCTCGATCAGATCTGCAGAGACCTCGAGTGGCCACAGCCTGCGCTACCGATGCAGCAGGGCGGCCTGGACCTGCCTCGCTCCTTCGGCGCCAACCGTCGCTACCGCGGCCTGTTCTTCCGTCGGCTGGAAAAGCGTCGGCACTCGGCAATGCTGAGACGGCTGATTCAGCAGTCGGCGGCCAGCGGCGAAACGGGCGTCCAGATCGTGCCGGTCACGGTTCTGATCGGGCGCGCGCCCGAGAACGAGGACAGCCTGTTCAAGATCCTCTTCTCTGAAAACTGGGGCATCGGCGGCAGAACGCGGCGGCTGTTCAGCACATTGATCAACGGTCGCGCAACCATGGTCCAGTTCAGCCGCCCGATCGACGTGGACGAGCTGCTCAAGGAAACCGATCACGTGGAGCAGGCCCTGGGCCGGGCAAGCCGCATTCTGCGGGTCCAGTTCAAGCGCATTCGGACCTCGGCCATCGGGCCCGATCGATCCCATCGACGCACTCTGGTTGAGAAGGTCGTGCGCAGCGAGAGCGTGCAGGAGGCCATCCGAACCAAGGCACGGCGCGACGACGTATCGCTGGAAAAGGCCGAAGACTCGGCCCGTGACTACGCGCGTGAGATCGCGGCGGACTACTCCTACGCTTTCATTCGTGTCGCTGACATGCTGCTGAATTGGTTCTGGAACCGTATCTACCGCGGTGTCCAGGTCAACCACTTCGAACGCTTCCGCGATGCCGTCGATGGCCACGAAGTGGTCTATGTCCCGTGCCATCGCAGCCATATCGACTATTTGCTGCTGTCCTGGCTGCTTTACCACAAGGGTTTCGTGCCACCGCATATCGCGGCCGGCCTGAATCTCAACATGCCCTTTGTTGGTCCGCTGCTGCGACGGGGCGGCGCCTTTTTCCTGCGCCGTTCTTTCCGTTCGCAGCCGCTGTATGCGGCCGTGTTCAATCAGTACGTCTCGATGATCCTGTCGCGTGGCGTTGCCCTGGAGTATTTCATCGAAGGAACGCGGTCCCGGACCGGACGCCTGCTGCCGCCGAGGGCGGGCATGCTGTCGATCACCGTTCGCGCCTTCCTGCGCTATCGCAATCGGCCGGTCCTGTTCCAACCGGTGTATATCGGCTACGAGCGACTGGCCGAGGGCAACGCGTACATCCATGAGCTGTCTGGCCGTCAGAAGAAGCCCGAGTCCCTGTCGGACTTCAAGAATCTGATCAATATCCTGCGCAAGAACTATGGCGAGGTCACGGTCAGTTTCGGTGAGCCCGTGATGCTGAACGAACTGCTCGATGATCACCATCCAGAATGGCGCCAGCACGACACGGAGTCTGAGGAGAAGCCCAAGTGGTTGCCCGGCATGGTCAACGACCTGGCTGACCAGATCATGGTCAATATCAATCAGGCGGCTCACGTCAACCCGATCAATCTGCTGGCCACCGCCGTCCTCGCCAGCCGCAAGCAGGCGCTGGATGAAGATGATCTCGAGCGATTGATCGGCCTGCTGATCCAGATCGTAGCGAGGACTCGCGCCAGTGATCGCGTCGAAGTGACCGAGCTTGAGCCCGCTGAGATCATCGAATACGGCTTGGAGCTGGGCGTGATCGAGCGTCATGAACATCGCCTCGGCAGCATCATTCGAACGGACGCGACCAATGCGGTGCTGCTGACCTACTTCCGCAACAACATGGCGCATCTGCTGGCGATGTCCGCCTGGATCGCCTGCTGCTTCCTCAACGTTCGCAGCGTCCGGCGCAGCCGCATCTACAACCTCAGCCGAGCGGTTTATCCCTACCTGAAGCGCGAGCTGTTCCTGCCCTGGGAAACGGAAGAACTCGACCCGGTCATCGACGACTGTATCGATGTTCTGATCGACCTGGGCCTGCTGAAAGCCAGCGGAGAATCCCTGCAGCGCGCTTCTGGGGGCAGCGACGAAGCCTACTACCTGCGGCTGCTGGGCAACTCCCTGATCCAAACCTTCGAGCGCTACTTCATCACCGCGACGATTCTCGCCAAGAATGGTTCGGGCAAGCTGACACGACAGCAGCTCGAACAGCTCTGCATCCTGTGCGCCCAGCGCATCTCTCTGCTGCATGAGTTTGAAGCGCCGGAGTTCTCCGATAAGACCCTATTCCGTCAGTTCATCGAATCGCTGACCCATGCCGGTCTGTTGGGCAGGGATGATGACGGTCGACTGACCTTCTCTAACCTCCTCGAACAGCTGGCGCGCGATGCCAAGCTGATTCTGGGCAAGGAAATTCGCCACACGATCATTCAGGCGGCACCGGAAGTGCTGGATCTGGAATCCTGAGTTCTATTGGCAAGACGCCCCAGTGGCAGGTCGGCTGGCGCCTCAGGCACCCAGATCAGGAATCAGCTGGGACTCCCACCAGGCAATCTGATCCTTCAGACGAAGCTTGCGCTGCTTCAAGCGTCTGAGCTTGAGCTGATCCGAACCGGGATTGGATACGAGCTGAACGATCGCGTAGTCCAGATCACGATGTTCCTCGACCAGTGATTCGATGCGCTGGCGAATTTCCGTCTCGTCCATGGTCACGGTTAGAATGCAATCCTCATCGTCTTTCAGTGGCCGGCGCGTCAGCGGGCCTACCCTTGTCATCGAGTCAGTACGCCATGCGCGAAACCGTTCAGATTCCGATTCGCACCCGAATCGACGACGCGCCCGATCCACGGAAGGCGAAATATAACACCGACAAGCTTCAGAAGCGCCTGCGCCGCGAGGTCGGAAAAGCGGTCATGGATTACCGCATGATCGAGCAAGGCGATCGGATCATGGTCTGCCTGTCCGGCGGCAAGGACTCCTACGCCATGCTGGACCTGCTGCTGAGCCTGCAACGATCAGCACCGGTGGAATTTGAGCTGGTCGCCGTCAACCTCGATCAGAAACAACCCGAATTCCCGGAACACGTCCTTCCCGACTACCTGGAAAAGCTTGGGATCGAATGGCATGTGATCGAGAAGGACACCTACTCGGTGGTCAAGCGGTTGATCCCTGAAGGCAAGACCACCTGCGGTCTGTGTTCGCGGCTGCGTCGCGGCACGCTGTACGAATTTGCCGAAACGCATGGAATGAGCAAAATCGCCCTTGGACATCACCTGAACGACATCGTCGAGACCTTCTTTCTCAATCTGTTCCATGGCGCCACATTGAAAGCGATGCCGCCAAAGCTCAAGAGCGATAACGGCAGGCACATGGTCATTCGGCCGCTGGCCT
>JBCDLQ010000193.1:0-5398 GCA_039414335.1 Pseudomonadota bacterium
AAGTGGACCGCGACTCAAGGCTTGAGCCGGCCTGGTCGAGATCAAGTCCTGAGTGATGAGTTCCGCGATCCGGCAACGGCGCTGAACCATCTGGCCCAGCGTCGCGATCAGGCCATCGTGCTGCTGATGGATTTCCATCCCTACCTCAAAGATCCCGTTGTCGTGCGCCAGCTCCGTGAGATGGCCCGTTCGGGTCCCGATTCACGCGGTCCCATGCTGGTCATGATCAGCCCCGAGTTGAATCTGCCGGCCGAACTGACGCCCCTGTCGCGTCGCTTCGAGCTGCGCAAACCCGAGCGCGCCGATCTGATCGAAATGGTGCATCAGGAAGCCGGGCGCTGGGGTCAGACGCGTGGCCAGGCCGCGGCGTCCCTGTGTGAAAAGACTATGGACCGGCTCGTCGATAACCTGGCCGGACTGACGATGAAGGACGCGCGCCGACTGGCGATCAACGCGATCTTCGATGATGGCGTGCTGGATCACCGGGATCTGGGCCCCACGATGCAGGCCAAGTTCGAGCTGCTCAATCCCGACGGGATTTTGAATTTCGAACTCGAGACCGCGCGCTTTGCCCAGGTGGCGGGTATGCCGCGAATTAAGCGCTGGCTCAAGCTGCGGTCCGACGTCTTCGCCGCCGCCGAGCCGCCGCCGGGCCTAGACCCGCCGCGCGGCATGCTGCTGCTGGGCGTTCAGGGCTGCGGCAAGTCGCTCGCCGCGCGCGCCGCTGCAGGGCTGTTCGGCGTGCCCCTGCTGCATCTGGATTTTGGCGCTCTATTCAATCGTTATCACGGCGAAAGCGAGCGCAATCTGCGCCAGTCGCTGGACGCCGCAGAGATCATGGCGCCTTGCGTGATGTGGATCGACGAAATCGAGAAAGGGCTGGCCACGTCGGACAGCGACGGCGGCACCTCCAAGCGCATGCTGGGGACCTTCCTGACCTGGTTGTCCGAGCATCGGTCCAGGGTTTTCGTGACCGCCACGGCCAACGACATCTCCAACTTGCCGCCAGAGTTGATGCGCAAGGGGCGCTTCGACGAGATTTTTTTCGTCGACTTGCCGGATCAGGCCACGCGCAAGGCCATCCTGGAAATTCATCTGAAGCGGCGCGAGGTCAAGCCCCAGCTATATCCCCTGGACAAGCTGGCCGAAGCGACCCGCGGCTTCTCCGGTGCCGAGCTGGAGCATCTCGTGGTCAGCGGCCTGTACCTGGCCCATGCGGAGGGCACTGAACTGACCACACAGCACCTGGCTGAGGAGATTAAGGCGACCCGTCCCCTGTCCGTGGTGCAGGCCGAGGACATTGCCCAACTGCGCGAATGGGCCAAGACCCGCGCCGTGCCGGCCTGATCCATTGAGTGAAGCTTTGATTGTGCATTGACCGTCGGCCTGCGATAGAATAGATATCTTTCTATCCCGATTAAAAGATAAGTGCCGACATGAGTGCCCATCTGTTTACTTCCGAATCCGTTTCCGAAGGCCATCCCGATAAGCTGGCCGACCAGGTTTCCGACGCCATTCTGGACGCGATCCTCACCCAGGACCCGCATGCCCGCGTGGCATGCGAGACCTTCATCAAGACCGGCGCCGTCGTTGTTGGTGGTGAGATCACGACCTCAGCCTGGGTCGATCTGGAAGAGTTGATCCGCCAGGTGGTGGTTGATGTCGGTTACGACTCTTCAAAGGTAGGTTTCGACGGCCACACTTGCTCGGTGATCAACATGATCGGCAAGCAGTCTCCAGATATCGCTCAGGGCGTGGACCGGGAGCTGCCGGAAAACCAGGGTGCTGGCGACCAGGGCCTGATGTTCGGCTACGCATCGAACGAAACCGAAGAGCTGATGCCGGCGCCGATCTACTACGCCCACCGCCTGGTCG
The DNA here is from genome assembly GCA_039414335.1 of Pseudomonadota bacterium. GTDB lineage: Bacteria > Pseudomonadota > Gammaproteobacteria > Xanthomonadales > Wenzhouxiangellaceae > Wenzhouxiangella. The sequence goes on from JBCDLQ010000193.1 coordinate 1,876, forward strand.
AGCAGCAGACGCGGCTGCGCAAGCAGGCCAACAACCCGCTGCCTTGGCTGCGCCCGGACGCGAAGAGTCAGGTCACGCTGCGCTATGAAGACGGCCGCCCTATCGCGATTGATGCGGTGGTGCTCTCGACCCAGCACGATGAAGAAGTCTCTTTGGCGGATCTGCGCGCCGGCGTTCGCGAACACATCATTGATCCCGTGCTGCCGGCCGAGTGGCTGCATTCGGACACGCTCTTCCATATCAATCCGACCGGCAAGTTCGTGATCGGTGGTCCCGTGGGTGATGCGGGTCTGACCGGCCGCAAGATCATTGTCGATACCTACGGCGGCATGGCCCGTCACGGCGGCGGCGCCTTCTCCGGCAAGGACCCGTCCAAGGTTGACCGCTCAGCGACTTACGCTGCGCGCTACGTCGCCAAGAACGTGGTTGCCGCGGGCCTGGCCGACAAGTGCGAGATCCAGGTCAGCTACGCCATTGGTGTTGCCGAGCCGACCTCGATTTCCGTCACGACCTTCGGCACCCACAAGATTCCCGAAAACCAGATCGAAGCGCTGGTTCGTGAACACTTCGATCTCAGGCCCTATGGCATCCTCAAGGCCTTGGACCTGCTCCACCCGATGTATCGCCAGACCGCGACCCACGGCCACTTCGGTCGTCGTCCGGAGGGTGCGGTCGTGCCAGTACAGCGCGACGGTCGCACGGTGGACGATCACTTCACGACCTTCAGTTGGGAACGGACCGACAAGGCCGACGCACTGCGCGCAGCGGCCGGGCTCTGAGCCGTCGATCACCATTCCCGAAAACAGTTAAAACCCAAAGATTCACGATACACAGAGATTTAAGGAACCGAACCATGAGTGCGAATCCCGAAACCCATCAGTCCAGCGTGCTGTTTGACGACAGCATTGCGCCGACCCACAACGACTACTTCGTCGCCGACGAAAGCCTTGCCGGTTTTGGCCGCAAGGAAATTGAAATTGCCGAAACGGAAATGCCCGGTCTCGTTGAGATGCGCGACGAGTTCCGCGATCAGCAGCCGCTGAAGGGTGCCCGCATTGCCGGCAGCCTGCACATGACCATCCAGACCGCCGTTCTGATCGAAACCCTGCTGGAGCTGGGTGCGGACGTGCGCTGGGCTTCCTGCAACATCTACTCCACCCAGGACCACGCGGCTGCTGCCATGGTCGAGCGCGGTGTGCCCGTATTCGCTTACAAGGGCGAGACCCTGGTCGAGTACTGGGAATACACGCACCGCATCATCCAGTGGCCGAACGGCGAAACCGCCAACATGATCCTGGACGATGGCGGCGATGCCACCATGCTGTTGAACCTGGGTTCACAGGCCGAGACTGATCCCTCCGTGCTCAACAACCCGGGCAGCGAAGAGGAAGAGGCGCTGTTTGCGTCGATCAAGAAGCGTCTGAGCAGCAGCCCGGGCTGGTACACGGCCGCGCTGAAGTCGATTCAGGGCGTGACCGAAGAAACCACCACGGGCGTCAATCGCCTGTACCGCATGGCCAAGGAAGGCACGCTGAAATTTCCGGCGATCAACGTCAATGACTCGGTCACCAAGTCCAAGTTCGACAACCTCTACGGCTGCCGCGAGTCGCTGGTCGATTCGATCAAGCGCGCGACAGACGTGATGATCGCGGGCAAGACCGCCATCGTGTGCGGCTACGGTGATGTCGGCAAGGGCTCAGCCCAGTCCCTGCGCGCCCTGTCAGCCAATGTCTGGGTCACGGAAATCGATCCGATCTGCGCCCTGCAGGCAGCGATGGAAGGCTACAAGGTGGTCAACATCGATGATGAGGGCGTGCTCGAAGCCGCCGACATCGTGGTCACCGCCACCGGCAACTTCAACGTGATCACCCATGACCACATGGTTCGCATGAAGGACGAGGCGATCGTCTGCAACATCGGCCACTTCGACAACGAAATCGATGTCGCGAGCATCGAGCAGTACGAGTGGGACGAGATCAAGCCCCAGGTCGACCACATCACCTTCCCGGATGGCAAGAAGATCATTCTGCTGGCCCGCGGACGCCTGGTGAACCTGGGTTGCGCAACCGGCCACCCGAGCTTCGTGATGTCGAATTCCTTCACCAACCAGACCCTGGCCCAGATCGAGCTGTGGAAAAACGGTGATCGCTACGACAACGAAGTCTACGTGCTGCCCAAGCACCTGGACGAGAAGGTCGCCCGTCTGCATCTGGATCGTATCGGTGCTCGTCTGACGCCGCTGCGTGACTCCCAGGCTGACTACATCGGTGTGGCAGTGGAAGGCCCCTACAAGCCGGAACACTACCGCTACTGATGCCAGAGCTCGCCCCTGGCGAGCCTGCTGGACTTGAACTGCGTTGCCCGGCCGCGTGCCGGGCAACGAACCTTAGCCCACTGTCAGAATCCAAGCCATGGCCGACGCGCTGCCCAGCCTGAGTTTCGAATTCTTTCCCCCACGCAACGCCGACGCGTTCGAGCCCTTTCGCTCGGCCCGCGACCGCCTGGCGGCGCTCCAACCCGAGTACATGTCGGTCACCTTCGGGGCCGGTGGTTCGACGCGCAGCCGCACGCTCGAGACCGTGCTGGAAATTCAGTCGGACACGGGTGTCCCGGCCGCACCGCACATCTCCTGCATGGCCGAGGACCAAGACAGCCTGATCGATCTGCTGACGCGCTATGAAGCCGCCGGCATCGATCGCCTGGTCGTGCTCCGGGGCGACCGGCCATCGGGCAGCGGGGGCGGCGTGATGAACTATGCGATTGATCTGGTGCGATTCATTCGGGAACGCTACGGCGACCGCTTCCATATCGAGGTCGCCGGCTACCCCGAGCACCATCCGGAGTCCGCTTCACCCGCCAGCGATCTGGCCCACTTCAAGGACAAGGTCGCGGCCGGCGCCAACAGCGTGATCACCCAGTACTTCTTCAATGCCGATGCCTACTTTCGCTTCGTCGAAGACGTGCGGTCCATCGGTGTGGACGTCCCGATCGTGCCCGGCATCATGCCGATCACCAACTACGGACCCCTGTCGCGCTTCTCGCAGATGTGTGGCGCCGAGATTCCCCTGTGGATGCAGAAGCGGCTCGCGGCCTGGGATGCGGCGGGCGATCGCGAATCGATTCGCCAGTTCGGAGAAGACACGATTGCGGGCCTGTGCCAGACCCTGATCGAGGGCGGTGCGCCGGGCCTGCACTTCTACACGCTCAATCGCGCGCGACCCACGCTTGCCCTGTGCCAACGTCTGGGTTGGCAAGCGCCTTAAATTCAGCCGCCTTCGCGAAGGATCATCGGCGCCTCACCGGCAAAGAGCGGTAGGGCAATCTCGATGGGCGCGCAGCAGACGACGCAATCCTGAACGACCTGCTGGCCCGCCTCCTCGGGTTCCAGCGCCACCTGATTCGTTTCACCGCACCAGGGGCAGTCGAACTCGTGCGAATCCAGCAGCATCAGTGGCCGCTGCCCGTGAGATTGTGCTCGCGGCCCTCGTCATCGTAAATCGGGACGGTGAAATGGAGATCTCGA
>JBCDLQ010000194.1:0-5382 GCA_039414335.1 Pseudomonadota bacterium
CTGATCGGCACCACGCTTCTCTGGGTGCTGTGGGCCGAGACCCGGCCGGAACAGGAGCGCTGGCTGAGGAATGAAGCGCAGGCCCGGTTGCTGGCCTGGTTCCCCGAACCCATGGCCGCACCTGCCGGCGAGAACGGCTTTGTCTCCGTGCCTGAGCCCGTCGCGAACCGCCCACTGGTGATTCTGGTCCATGGACTGGACGAACCGGGCGGTATTTTTGACGAACTCGGCCCCGCCCTTGGTCAGGCCGGCTACCCCTGGACAGAGTTTCGCTATCTGAATGATCAGGCCATCGAATTCAGCGCACAGGCCCTAGCCGATCAATGGAGCGACCTGCCGGCCGACCAGACCGTCGTCCTGGTTGGACACAGCATGGGTGGTCTCGTGATTCGCGACTACGTCACTCGCGCCATGGCAAGACAACAGGAATCGGATGCGACCATCGTCGGCGCCCTGTTGATCGGAACACCGAATCAGGGATCGGAATGGGCACGATTGCGGGTCTGGCTGGAACTGCGTGACCGTTTTGGAAGCGATGAACAGGATGACTATTCGCTCTTTGCCGGACTGCGCGACGGCACGGGCGCGGCGAAAATCGATCTGCGACCAGGCAGTCGATTTCTCGAAGACCTGAACAGTCGGCCCTGGCCCGAGGACATTCCCTTGCGCATCCTCGGCGGTCAGATCACGGGAACAGCAGATCCCCATCGGACGGGACTCAAGGAGCTCGCGGTGATCACCCAGGACCCGGACTGGGCCGAAGGCTTCGGGAACTGGCTGGATGAGTCTTCAGACCAGCTGGGTGACGGGGTGGTTCCGATCAGCGCCCTGCCCGCCCCCGGCGCACCGCAGCCCGACCTAGTCACGGCCTCCCACCGCGGCCTGCTGGTCAGCGGGCCGTTGAACGCCGGCGAGCCACCAGGAATTCCCTGGGTTCTGGAGCAACTGGCTCAGATGGGCCGGACGCCCTAAGGTCCATCTATCCATCGCACCGTTTTGGGTACGACTCAGTTCGAAAGCTCCAGATTCAAGTTGACGAACAGAACGGTCAACAGCACCAGGGCCGCACTCCAGAACGCCAGGACCAGCCATGCCACCCGGCGTGCCCTGGCCCGGGCCCACCAGCGACGCGGGCTGATCCCGCGCGCGAGAAACACAGCGACGGCAGCGAGATTGACTGCGGCGATATTCGTGCTGTAGAGCAGAATCGCTCCATAGGCACCCGTCCAGTAGCCGGCACCCGCCAGCAGGGACGCCATCAGCAACGGCGGCAGCAGCGCGACCGCTACCATCACGCCCACCAGCGTGCCGGCCACACCACTCGTTACCGCCAGCGCACCGGCACCGCCGGCGGCCAGCGCGAGAATCAAGTCCAGTTCGTTAATTTGCGTCCGATTGGCAATCTCAGGGAGCGTGGGATCCACCCCCACAATCCAGCCGCACACCATACCCAGAACCACGGCCATGGCCATCGCCGTCGATCCGGTCGTGACCGCTCGCCAACCCAGCTTGAAATCACCCAGCGTCGCCGCGAGCGCCAGGGCCATGTTCGGGCCCAGCAGTGGCGCAATGACCATGGCACCGACGAGCACGGCAACGCTCCCCTGGGCCAGTCCGACTGCGGCGACAACCGATGAGAAAAACACCATTAGCAGATATTCGGCATTCAGGCGGGCATTCTTGCCCACGCGAGCGTGGAGCTCGACGCGGCTGAGGCGATTCACGCCGATCGCATCAGTACCTGTGTCGCCAGACGAATAGGATGGTTCTCCGTCCTCGTCCGGTGGCGGCGGCAGGGTCACCTCGACGGCATAGAGCGTCATGCGGAAATTGTCGTAGCGCTCGCTCAGGGCTTCGAAGCGATCCAGCACGGCTTCCACTCGATCCTGGGGCAGCAGCACGTGCAGCACGGCATGCGTTTCATCTTCGTCAAGGAGGGCGTTCATGCTGATCGGATCAAAGGCTGTCAGCCGTTCCTTGAGCCCCACAAGGCGCTCGCGGGGCAGCCGCATTTCGATCATTCGCACTGCCATGCCGTCACCTTGCCCCTGCTCTGGAATCTCCCATCAGCGGCTGATGATAACGCGATGATTCCGACGAGACCGCGGGCTATACTCGCGCCACGCGATCGGGACTCTCCGGTCGACATCGCATCGAGGCCACCGACTCATCAACACACACCCCCCACTGTGGCAATTCTGGATCGATCGAGGTGGCACCTTCACCGACGTCGTTGGCCTTCGCCCGGACGGCGCGCTGTCGACAACCAAGCTGCTGTCGGTCAACCCTGCGCAATACGACGATGCAGCCGTCCAGGGTATTCGTGACCTGCTGCAACTGGAAGCCGATGCACCCTTGCCCACGGACCAGATCCACAGCGTCAGAATGGGCACCACCGTGGCCACCAACGCGCTGCTCGAGCGCAAGGGTGAACGCACCGTGCTCCTGACCAACAAGGGATTCAGGGATGCTCTGCGAATTGGTACGCAGGCCCGTCCGGACATCTTCGCCCTGGACATCCGGCGTCCCGAGCTGCTGTTTGAATCCGTAGTCGAGGTCGACGCGAGAATCGATGCCCATGGGGTCGAGATCGAGCGCGTGGACGAGGAATCGATTCGACAGCAGCTCACTGCCTTGCGGGGCCAAGGCGTTGGTGCACTGGCAGTGGTCCTGATGCACGCCTTCCGCTATCCAGAGCAGGAACAGAGGATCGGTGCCCTCGCCCGGGAGGCTGGCTTCAAACAGATCAGCCTGTCGCACCAGGTCAGCCCCTTGATCCGCTTCATCGGCCGCGGGGATACGACCGTGGTCGATGGCTACCTGTCGCCGGTACTGCGACGCCACGCCGATCGTCTGGCGCGGTCATTGAACGGCATCGCCCTGAGCTTCATGAAATCCGACGGCGGGCTGACCGATGCGCAACGCTTTGCCGGCAAGGACGCGATCCTGTCGGGGCCGGCCGGCGGCATCGTCGGCTGCGCCAGGACGGCCCAGGCCGCCGGCTTCGATCGCGTTATCGGTTTCGACATGGGCGGGACTTCCACGGACGTCGCTCACTTCAACGGGGAATTCGAACGCTGCTTCGAGACCGAAGTCGCCGGCGTTCGACTGCGCACCCCGCTGTTGGAAATCCATACGGTGGCTGCCGGCGGCGGATCCTGCCTGCACTTCGACGGCAGCCGCTATCGCGTCGGACCGGACTCTGCTGGCGCCGATCCCGGCCCGACCTGCTATCGCCGTGGCGGACCGCTCACGGTCACCGACGCCAATCTCATGCTGGGCAAGATCCAGCCGAAGTTCTTCCCCCGACTATTCGGGCCCAATGCCGACGAGGCGCTGGACGCGGATGGCGTCCGTCGCGCGTTCGAAGCGCTCGCCGAAGAGATTCAGCAGCGCAGCGGTGACAATCGCTCGCCCCAGCAGATGGCCGAGGGCTTCATCAAGATCGCGGTCAATGCGATGGCCAGTGCGATCAAGACCGTCTCGATCCAGCGAGGTCACGACGTGACGCGCTACCTGCTGAACTGCTTTGGCGGCGCTGGCGGTCAGCACGCCTGCCTTGTCGCCGATGAGCTGGGAATCGATCAGGTCTTGATCCACCCTCTGGCCGGCGTGCTGTCGGCCTACGGCATGGGCCTGGCCGAGGTCAGCTCGATTCGGGAGTTCGCCGTCGAAGAGGCACTCTCGGAAGAATTGCTCGAAAGATTCCACCAGAACCTGGCGCGCAGCGAATCCGAGGCCCGAACCGATCTGCACGACCAGGGCATCAACGACTCGATGATCAGCGTCCGGCGCTCGCTGCAGATCAAATACGCCGGCACCGACACAACGCTGCTCGTGGACATCGACCCCGCCGACACGATCCAGGCCCGCTTCGAAGCCCTGCACCGTCAGCAGTTCGGCTTTCTGATGCACGATCGACCGCTGATCGTGGAAGCCGGACTCGTCGAGGCCAGTGCGAGAACCGCCGATGCCGGCAGCGAGTCTCTGACCATCGATGGCTCCAATGGATCTTCACTGACGCCGATCGACCACGTCGACACCACGATGGCGGGCGAGCACCATGAAAGGACGCCCGTTTACGCCCGTGCCAACCTGGCGATGGAGCAATCCATAGCGGGCCCCGCACTGATCACGGAAGCCAACGCGACCACCGTGATCGAACCCGGTTGGTCAGCGCAGCGAACCGACCGAGGCGACCTGCTGCTGGAACGCAGCCAGCCTCGCGACGCCGCGCGACTCGACGCCGAACGGGCCGATCCGGTTCAGCTGGAAGTCTTCGGCAACCTGTTCCAGTCCATCGCCGAACATATGGGTGCGGCGCTGCAGCAGACGGCCTGGTCGGCCAACATCAAGGAGCGGCTCGACTTTTCCTGCGCATTGTTCGACCGCGACGGCCAGCTCGTCGCCAATGCGCCTCACGTCCCAGTGCACCTGGGTTCGATGGGAGAAAGCGTCCGGGCCGTGATCGATCGACATGGTGCGTCGATGCAGCCAGGTGATGCCTACCTGCTCAACGACCCCTATCGCGGCGGCACCCACCTGCCGGATTTGACCGTGGTCAGCCCCTGCTTTGATGCGGGCGGCCGCTGCCTGTTTTTCACCGCGTCGAGAGCGCACCATGCGGATATCGGCGGCACCACACCGGGTTCCATGCCGCCGGACTCTCTCCGGATCGACGACGAAGGTGTGCTGTTCTCCGGCGAGCTGATGCTCAGGGACGGACGGCTACTGGAAGACGAGCTGGTCGCTCGACTGAGCGATGGCCCCTATCCGGTCCGTAACGTGGAGCAGAACCTCAGCGATTTGCGCGCCCAGATTGCCGCCAACGCTCGGGGCATCAGTGAGCTTGAAGACATGGTCCGGCAGTATGGCCAGGGGACGGTCGAGGCCTATATGCGTCACGTGCGCGAGAATGCCGCCGTTCAGGTCAGCCAGGCCCTGAAGACACTCGACAGCGGCTCGGCCTGCAAGCGAATGGACTGCGGCGCCGAGGTGGTCGTCGACATCGACATTGACAAGACAGCCGGTCGAGCCGTCATTGACTTCACCGGCAGCAGTGAGCAGCAGGACAATAATTTCAATGCACCGGCCGCTGTCACGCGGGCCTGCGTGCTCTACGTGCTCAGGACGCTGGTTGCCGACAACATTCCCCTGAACGATGGCTGCATGGAGCCAGTGAAGCTGATCATCCCAGAGCCTAGCCTGCTCAAGCCTGAGCATCCCGCCGCCGTGGTCGCGGGCAATGTCGAGACCTCACAGGTTGTAACCGACGCCCTGCTGGCCGCCTTCGGTCAGCTTGCCAACGGCCCGGGCACGATGAACAACCTGACCTTCGGCAACCTCGAGTACCAGCACTATGAAACGCTCTGCGGCGGGTCC
>JBCDLQ010000195.1:0-5347 GCA_039414335.1 Pseudomonadota bacterium
ATGCTCCAGTTCACCCCCAAGGGGCACCCCCTGCGCCAATCGCGTCACCTTGACGCCATGGCGATCAGCCAACTCGCTCAGGTAGTAGGCGGTCGCTTCCCCTTCTACCGTGGTGTTGGTCGCAATGACCAGCTCTTCTACTTCGGGCAGCGCAAGGCGGGTTTCCAGCAGGTCGAGGCCGAGGTCATCGGGGCCGATGCCATCCAACGGTGAGAGGCGGCCGAGCAGGACGAAGTAGCGGCCGCCGAAGCCCGTGGCCTGTTCGATCGCCAGCACATCGGCAGGGCTTTCGACGGCACAGATCACGCGACTGTCGCGGCGGTCGTCGCGGCAGATTCGACAAATGTCATCGGCGGTGAAATTTCGGCACTGGCGGCAGCGCTGGATGTCGCGCATGGCCGTTTCCAATGCCCGTGCGAGACGTTGGCCGCCGTCGCGATCGCGCTCGAGCAACTCCAGCGCCATGCGCTGAGCCGAGCGCGCGCCAACGCCAGGCAGGCAGCGAAGGGCCGCCAGCAGTTCGTCGAAGGGATCGATGGCCACGGAAAATCAGGTGTCGATGAAGCTCAGGGCAGCGTGAACCCAGGCGGTAGCGGCAGGCCGCCGGCCAGTCCTTTCATCTTGTCCTGGGTGGACTGTTGAACCCGGTTGACCGCGTCGTTGATGGCGGCGGCGACCAGGTCTTCGACCATCTCCAGATCGTCGGCGATGCTGGGGTCGATCTGGACGCGCTTGACTGCATGCTGGCCGGTCATGGTGACCTTCACCAGACCACCGCCTGACTCACCCGTGACTTCCAGATGAGCGAGCTCGGCCTGGGCCTGCTTCATGTCTTCCTGAACTTTTTGTGCCTGCTGCATCAGCTTGGCGATATTGCCTTTGATCATTTCTGACTCCGGAATCAGTGACTTCGCGTGTCATTGGGTCGAATGGACTCTCGCAGGATCTCAGCGTCGAAACGCTCGCAGAGCCGGCGGACCAGTGGATCGCCGTCGATCGCTGCTTCGGCCTCGGCCTGAACCTGGTCGGCTGCGGTCTGTTCGATCTGGGCCGGAGTATCGGTCAAAGCGTCTTCAGCCGCCGTGATGGTCAAGCGCAGCGAACCTCCCGTCCACTGCTCCAGCGCCATGGCCAGCGCCGCGCGGAAGCGATCAGTCACCAGCAGCATGTCGTCGCTGGCCGCGTGGAAATGCACTACCGATTCCTCTACTCGGTGAACCACCAGCAATCCGGCGACCATCCGAACGGATCCGTTGAGCTTGAGCTTGCCCAGCACGTCGGCCCAGTTCTCCGGCGTGATCTCACCGCTCGCCTGTACTGGAGGTGGGTCCGGCTCACTCACATGGCTGGCCGTCGGCGGCGGGTCCGGCTCCGCATAGGGCTGAGCGAGCGGCGGCTCGGCCGGCTGTGTTTGGGCAGCGGAAGCGCGGGCCTTTACGTTGACGCTGACCCCACCTGCGCCAGCAGCAGGGCTAGCCGCCGTTGTCGTCGAATGACTGCTTCCCGAACCTGCTGCGTCGGAGGGCTGGAAGGCCAGCATACGCAGCACCGTCATTTCGCAACCGCTGCGCTCGGTCGGTGCCAGCATCAGGTCGCGCCGACCGGTGATGGCAATCTGATAATAAAGCTGCACATCTTCAGGATCGAACTGGCCGGCCAATTGGACCAGCACCTCCCAATCAGAGCGGCTGTCGTCACGGTAGTCTGGCAGCTGCTGAATCAGGGCAGTCCGATGAAGTGCCTCAGCCAGATCCTGCAGCAACACGCTGAGATCACGTGCCTGGGCAAAGACCTCATTGATGACGGCCATGGCAGCGGCCCCATCACGCTGACTGACGGCGCCAAGGAGCTCATGAACGTGACGCTGCTCCACGCTGCCCAGCATGTCGCGCACGGCAGCCTCCTTGAGGGAGCCACCGCCGGCCAGGGCTTGATCGAGCAGGCTCAGACCATCGCGCATACTGCCGTCGGCCGCTCGGGCCAGCAGGGCCAGGGCTTCCGGTTCGGCTTCTACCGACTCGGAATCCAGGATCGTCTTCATCTGCTCGCCGATCTCGCTCGGTGAGAGCCGACGCAGGTTGAACTGCAGGCAGCGCGAAAGGATGGTGACTGGAATCTTCTGCGGGTCGGTGGTCGCGAGCACGAACTTCACATGGTCGGGCGGCTCTTCAAGCGTTTTCAGCAGCGCGTTGAAGCTGTGCGTGGAAAGCATGTGCACCTCATCGATGAGGTAGACCTTGTAGCGTCCGCGAGCCGGCGCATATTGCACGTTGTCGAGGATCTCGCGCGTATCGTCGACCTTGGTTCTCGAGGCGGCATCGATTTCGAGCAAATCGACAAATCGACCCTCATCGATGGCCACGCAGTGTTCGCACTCACCGCAGGGGTCAGCGCTCACACCTTCCAGGCAATTCAATGACTTGGCGAGAATGCGCGCGATCGTGGTCTTGCCGACCCCGCGCGTGCCCGTGAACAGGAAGGCGTGATGAACGCGATCCTCATTCAGTGAGTTGGTGAGCACCTTGACCACATGAGACTGGCCAACCAGTTCGGAAAATTGGCGCGGACGCCACTTACGAGCAAGAACCTGATAACTCACTGAAACAATCAACTCCTGATTTGTCGATCCAATGCACTCGGCATGGGACTCGAAAGTGTACACGAAAGGCCCTGTGCTCCCTTGCTCCAAGGCGACTCCGCTTGCCAGTAGCTAACGCATTCTGGGATAATGCGGGTTGGCAGTCTTCGTCGGTCTTCTCACACTGTTTTTTTCGTGAACCCCGTCAGGCCCGGAAGGGAGCAGCGGCAGCGGAACAAGCGGGTGCTGAGGTCGGGCTGGCGGGGGCTGCCTCTCCCATTTTTCCCGCTCTTTTCACTCGAAACGAATGGCCATTCCCACCCGATCGGGCTTTGGGGCGCGTTGTCGTGTGCCATTCATCCGGATTTCCCCACATTTCGTCCGAAACCGTCTCTACGAGCATTTTCGTATCGTCTTTTTATGTGAAGTCCGTCACATTTTTAAGATTTTTTTTGGATCAGGTGTGGAAATTGCGTGAACGCTTCGGATATAACCGTTCGGTCGCGATTGCAGGGACCGACACCGTCTTGAGGGGGAGGGACCTCCAAAACCGATTGTTTTTTCTGGGGTTTTTCCCAGAGAAGCCAGTGCGGTCTAAGGTTCAAAGACAGTTCCAACGTCAGTCCTGAGCGATACGAGTCGAAGTCCGCCAAGAAGACGACGATGCGTGATCCAACGATCAAGGGGACAACAATTGATCAAACGATCTAACGGGAGAAACACTTGATGTCTTGGAAATCTATTTCCTTCACTCTGACGGGAGCTGCTTTTCTAGCCGTCTCATCCGCCGCCAGCGCGCAGTTCAGCGCCAACAAGCAAGCCGAGTTCCGCGAAGCCCAGCGCCCCATTCAGGGTGAGTACATCGTCGTCCTGAAGGACAACGAAGCGCGTCTGGCCACGGAAGCGGCTCGCTCTGGTGTGCCAACCGTCGCCAGCGTGGCGACCGGCATGGCACGTTCGCACGGCGTTGATGTGATCCACACCTATTCGCATGTTCTGCGCGGATTCGTGGTTCAGGCAGACGACAGTGCACTGGTTCAACTGCTGATGGACGGCCGCGTCGACTACATCGAAGAAAACGGTGAAGTCTCCATTGCCGCCACGCAGAACAACGCGACCTGGGGACTGGACCGCGTTGACCAGCGCGATCGTCCACTGAACGGCACCTACGTCTATGACACCACCGCGTCGAACGTTTACACCTACATCATCGACACCGGTGTGCGTCCGACCCACAACGACTTCGGCGGTCGTGTGATCAGCGGCTACACCGCGATCAACGATGGCCGCGGCTCGAATGACTGTAATGGCCACGGCACGCACGTCGCCGGTACCGTTGCCGGCGCGACTTGGGGGGTTGCCAAAGCCGCGCGCATCGTGCCGATTCGTGTTCTGGGTTGTAACGGTTCCGGCTCCAACGCTGGCGTGATCGCCGGCATGGACTGGGTCACCGCCAACCACGTCAAGCCGGCTGTGGCCAACATGAGCCTCGGCGGCGGCGCTTCCACCACCACCGACAACGCCGTGTCTCGCATGCGGAACGCTGGCGTGACCGTGGTTGTGGCTGCCGGTAACGAGAACCAGAATGCTTGTAACGTCTCTCCGGGCCGTTCGTCTGCCGCCATCACCGTGGGCTCGACGACCAGCTCCGATGCACGCTCCAGCTTCTCGAACTGGGGTAACTGCGTTGACATCATGGCACCGGGTAGCAGCATCACCGCGCCCTGGTACACGAGCAACTCGGCCACCAACACGATCAGCGGCACCTCAATGGCTTCCCCGCACGTGGCTGGTATCGCTGCCCTGTACCTGGCAGCCAACCCGTCGGCTTCTCCGGCCGCAGTTGAGAACGCCATCTTCAACAACGGTAGCACCGGCAAGCTCAGCGGCCTGAACGGTTCGCCGAACCTGCTCGCCTACTCTCGCTTCGGCGGTGGTGGCGGCAACCCGCCGCCGTCCGGACCGACCGAGCTTGAGAACGGCGTGGCCGTCAGCGGTCAGTCTGGTGGCACGGGTTCCGAGACCTTCTACACGATCGACGTCCCGTCAGGCGCTGAGAACCTGGTCATCGAGATCTCTGGTGGCTCAGGCGATGCGGATCTTTACACTCGCTTCGGTGCCAACCCAACGACCTCGACCTACGCCTGCCGCCCGTACCGCAACGGCAATAACGAAACCTGCACCGAAGCCAACCCGGCAGCCGGCACATGGTTCGTCATGCTCCGCGGCTACAGCGCTTACTCTGGCGTCACGATCGAGGCCAGCTATGAAGTTCCGAGCGGTGGTGGTGCGCCGTGCTCGAACTGCACCCAGTACTCCGGCAGCCTGAGCGGCACCGGCGCGACTGAAGCGCAGCCGAACGGCACCTACTACCAGTCTGGCGCTGGCGTCCATCGCGGCTGGTTGGTCGGCCCGAACAACGCTGACTTCGACCTCGAGCTGTATCGCTGGACTGGCCGCTGGACGCGCGTCGCTTCCTCGACGAGCTCCAACAGCGAAGAGTCCATCGAGTACAACGGCGCCTCCGGCTACTACTACTGGAGAATCCGTTCCTACTCAGGCAGCGGTGACTATGACTTCTACCTGGACGCTCCGTAAGGTCGAGGATTTGAAGATGTAGTTTTGGGTTCTTTGGACTGATAGGGCCTTGGACCCAGAAGAGAACGCCCCGGAACTTCCGGGGCGTTTTTTTTGGTTTTCTTTTTGTTTGGTGAGATGGGTGTTTTGCTGCTGCGCAGGGCTCTTTAAAGTCAAAGGCGCTTGGTTTAG
>JBCDLQ010000196.1:0-5336 GCA_039414335.1 Pseudomonadota bacterium
ACGCCAGTCCGCTTCCGTGATCCGATCACCGCAGAGGTAGCGTTGCTCGGCCAGTCGCGCTTCGAGCTCATTCAACGTTTCAAACAGGGGGATCACCGCTTCTTCGTAGGCTGATTGGGTGGTCGCAAAGCCCGCCTTGTAAACCCCGTTGTTGACCTGATGGTAGACCGTCTCGTTGATCGCATCAATCTCCGCGCGCAGCTCGGCCGGGTAGAAGTCGCCCTCTTTTGCGCCAACCCCATCAAAGGCCGAGTTGAACATGCGGATGATCTCTGACGATTCGTTGCTGACGATCGTGCCTTGCTGCTTGTCCCACACCACGGGTACGGTGACGCGCCCGCTGTAGTCGGACTTTGCGTGGGTGTAGAGCTGGTGCAAGAATTCGGCATTGATGATCGGATCGCCGTGCACCTTGTAGCCCGGGCGAAAGGTCCAGCCGTGCAAACGCATGATCGGATTGACCACGGACAGGGAAATCATCCCTTCCAGGCCCTTGAGCTTGCGATAGATCAGGGTGCGGTGGGCCCAGGGACAGGCCAGCGCCACATAGAGGTGATAGCGACCGGGCTCGGCCTTGAAGCCACCATCCCCCTCCGGCCCCGGCGAACCATCGGCCGTGATCCAGTTCCGGAAGGCCGCGGCGGAGCGCTGGAATCGACCTCCGATGGAATCGGTGTCGTACCAGTGGTCTCTCCACTCACCATCTACGAGTAAACCCATGTTGGATGCTCCGAAGGGCGGTCTGATGCCGCGTTCGCGAAATAGTTACCAGTGTAACAATCTTCGCGCAGTCATCCGTGCCGGGTTGATCCCGGCAATGAGAAAATTCAGGAATGGGCCGCCGAACTAGCCGGTGACGTAGCGTTCCAGCTGTTCGATCAGCTGCTGCTGGTTGTCGATGACGGCATTGACCAGATCACCGATGGAGACCACCCCGAGAAGTTGACCGTCTTCCATCACCGGCAGATGCCGGAAGCGCTTGGAGCTCATCAGGGCCAGGCCTTCTTCTGCCGTCGCTTTCGGCGAGACGCAGATCGCCGGCGTGGAGCAGATGTCGCCGACTCGCGTATCGCGAGATGCCTTGCCTTCAAGAATGACCTTTCTCGCGTAGTCGCGCTCGGACATCATGCCGTGCACTTCGTCACCCATCATCACCACCAGTGCGCCGACACCCTTCTCGGCCATCTTGCGGACGGCATCATAAACCGTATCGTCTGGTGAGACGGACCAGATCGATCCACCCTTGGCCTGGACAATCTGACGAATGGTTTCCATGCTCAACTCACTCCTGGATTCGGCCGACTTGCCATTGAGTATAGACAGGCCTTGTTCGAGCCCGCAATGGCGGAAGTGGAAAGACGCCGCTACTTGCCGATGCAGAAGCTGGAAAAGATCTCGCCCAGCAGTTCATCGGAGCTCATCTGACCGGTGATTTCGCCAAGCTCGTCGGCCGCCAGCTTCAGCTCCTCGGCCAGCAGTTCACCGGACCCGGTACTGGCCAGCTCAGCGGCACCGCGCTGCAGTGGTTCCGTTGCCTTGAGCAAGGCATCAATATGGCGTTGCCGAGCGGAGAACTCGCCACCGGCGTGTTCGCTCAAACCCAGCGTGTCGCGCACGAGTGCTTCCAGCAGCTCCAGCCCGTCGCCGGTCAAGGCCGAGAGTGAAACCGATCGATCCGCACTAGCCGCCACCTGCCCCGCAAGATCGATCTTGTTATTGATCCGAATGACGGGCAAGCCCATGGGTAAGCCGGGTGGTCGATGGGGATCGGGATCGGTGGCATCCACCACCCAGAAGATCAGATCAGCGCCCTGCATCTCCCGCTCGGCCCGTCGCACCCCTTCCTGTTCGACCGTATCGGCAGTTTCGCGAAGACCGGCCGTGTCGGACAGCACGACGGGCAGTCCTGCCAGGGTCACTGTTTCGCGCAACACATCGCGCGTGGTGCCAGGAATGTCCGTGACGATGGCCGAGTCCTGTTGCGTCAGCGCATTCAACAGGCTGGACTTTCCGGCGTTGGGTTTGCCGATGATCGCAACGCGCAGGCCGTTGCTCAGCAGCCGTCCGGCACGGGCCTGATCCAGCAGCGTGTTCAGCCGCTCGATGATCTCGGCAAGGCGCTTCTGAACCTGACCATCGGCGAGAAAGTCCACGTCTTCATCAGGAAAATCCAGCGCGGCTTCGACGTAGACCCGCAGGCGCACCAGCACTTCGTGAAGTTCGTCGACCTTTTCGGAAAACACGCCCTGCAGGCTGCGCGTGGCCGCGCGCGCGGCCTGTTCGCTGCCCGCCGAAATCAGATCCGCAATAGCCTCGGCCTGGGCCAGGTCCATGCGGTCGTTGAGGTAGGCGCGCTCGGAAAACTCACCCGGTCGGGCGCGTCGTGCACCCAGTTCTACCAGGCGCTGCAAGATCAGTTCCAGCACCACGGGCGAACCGTGGGTCTGCAGTTCGATCACGTCTTCGCCCGTAAAAGAGGCCGGCGCCTGGAAGGCCAGCACAATGGCCTGGTCGATCGGCTGCTGGTCGCCGTCGAGCACGTCGCTCAGGAAGAAGCGGCGCGCTTCGACTTGACGACCCGTCAGCTGCTGCGTCAGATCGAAGCTGGCCGAACCGGAGATGCGGATGACGCCCACACCCCCCTGGCCGGGCGGCGTAGCCACTGCACAGATCGTGTCGTCGAAGGTGGTCATGGTCGGCATTGTGCCATCGGCTGGCATCTCAGCAGGAAGTCCAAAACGAAGAAGGGCTGCCGCAGCAGCCCCTCTTTCCAGTCTTTAGCCAGAACCGATGATCAGGTGCGCTTACGCGCATCTTCCTGATCGAGGCGGCGCAGGATATACCACTGCTGAGCCAGGGAAACACCGGCGTTAGTGGCCCAGTACAGGACCAGACCGGCCGGGAACAGGGCGAACATCACGGCAAAGATCACCGGCAGCCACATCATGATCTTGCGCTGCATCGGGTCCATGCCGGCGGTCGGCATCAGTCGCTGCGTGATGATCATGAACGCACCGTTCAGGATCGGCAGGATGAAGTAGGGATCCGGACGGCTTAGATCAGGCACCCAAAGAAAGGCGGTCTGGCGCAGTTCCACCGATTCCAGCAGCACCCAGTACAAGGAGATGAAGATCGGAATCTGCACCAGGATCGGCAGACAGCCGCCCAACGGGTTGACCTTTTCGGTCTTGTAGATCTCCATCATGGCCTGGCCGAACTTCTGGCGATCATCGCCATAGCGTTCCTTCAGCGCCTGGATGCGCGGCTGCAGCTTGCGCAGCTTGCCCATGGAGCGGAACTGGGCTTCGGTCAGCTTGTAGAAGATCAGCTTGATCAGCAGGGTCAGCACTACGATCGACCAGCCCCAGTGGCCGATGACCGAGTGGATCAGATCGAGCGCCCAGAACAGCGGCTGGGAGATGATGCGGAAGATGCGGTAGTCGACGGAGAGCTTCAGACCCTCGGCGATTTCATCGAGGCGATTCTGCAGCTTCGGACCGGCATAAAGTCGCGCGCTGAAGCTGTACTCACCGCCCGCCGGCACCGTGACCTGGGGCGAGGTCGCAGCCACAACATAGCGAGGCAGGCCCTGATAGTTGACGAAGCGGGTCGAGTACTGATGGGTCTGCTCGACGGGCGGAATCCAGGCGGCCAGGAAGTAATGCTGGATCATCGCGGCCCAGCCACCCTCAATCGTGGCCGAGTAATCGCCCTCGCGGATATCGTCAAATCCGCGCTTGGTCATTTTTGATTCGGGCGAGTAGATCGCCGAGCCCGTGTAGCTGAACTGCTCGGGATTGGTGAAGGCCGGACCGTCATCGCTGTAGTCAGGCTGCGTGCGCTGCAGCTGCACGTAACGCGCGCCGCGCCAGTCCTGATTGGAGCCGTTGCGCACGGTCATTTCCAGGTCGACCACGTAGTCGCCGCGATAGAAAACCCAGGTCGCGACGACTTCGAGGCCGTCACCGTTGCGCCAGGTCAAGGGAACACGCAGTTCGTCCTGGCCTTCACGCAGTTCGTAATTGTCCTGTTCAAATTCCCAGCGCGTCGTGTGGTTCGGCGCATCGGAATCGCGGCTCAGCAGACCCGCCTGGGCAACAAACAGCTCCGGCAGTTCTTCTTTCAGCAGGATGAATGGCGTATCTGGCTGATCGACTTCGACCGGATAGTCCTTCAGACGCAAATCGACCAGCGTGCCGCCGTTGGCGTCCAGATCAACGGAGAAGATGTCCGTGACGATATGAACGCGGCGACTCGCCACCATGGTCGGTGCTTCCGGAAGCGTAGGAACATCACTGCCGCTGACCGGCGCGGTGTTGTCGGACAGGTCGGGCAGATCCGGCAAGTCGTCAGCCCCCGTGCCGCCGGGATTATTCGGCAGGTCACTGCCTGGAATCGGCGAACTCTGGGTCGGAACCGGCTCGCTGGTCAATGGGGGCGGCGCGGCGTAGTCCTTCTGCCATTCGAGATAGATGAAGAAGCCGAGCATGGCCAGCATCAGCAGGAAAAACGCGCGGGTATTCATTGTTGTTTATCCAATGAAGCGGGACCAGAGCTGGTCCAGGGCTTGGCGGAGTTGGTCGGCGTCGCAGCGGGCGGCCGCGGGCTTGGCGAGAACAACGTAGTGCATGTTGGCCAAGTCTGGGCGTCGCAGGCGAAAGCTCTCTCGAATCTGGCGGCGAACCCGGTTTCGAACCACCGCCCTTGGGCTGACCCGGCGGGACACGGCCATGCCGAGTCGTGCTTGTTCGGCATCGGCGTAGTGGATTCGAAACCAGTCATTGGCGATGGCCCGGCGCTGATCGAATACTGCCTTGAAGTCAGCACCCGTTAGCAGACGAGCCGAGCGCGGATGACTCAGCCGTCTCGCCATGCTAATGGAATTCGTCTGGATCAGTTACCGTTTTGTGCGGCCAGGCGCTTGCGGCCTTTGGCACGACGGGCGTTGATGATGGCGCGGCCGGAGGCGGTGGCCATGCGGGCACGGAAACCGTGACGGCGGGCGCGCTTGATACGGCTGGGCTGGAATGTACGTTTCATGATTTTGCTACCTTGCAATCAAAATGGTTGTTGTGTCCTCGCTCGACTCAACCCCTTGGGCCGAAATCGACACCAAACAGCCACTCCTTTAATAGCAAGCGCTATTTGGTGCTGGGGCAACTCGGGTACAAAACCCCAACAAAAGACGTCAATTGTATCGTTTTCCGGCCGTGGGCGTCAACGAATACGCACATCGTGTCGAAGACCGTCAATTCAGGGGTTCAGCCTGTGGATAAAATCGAACGGGTTGCCTAAACTAGCTCGATTCATGAGTACTGACATCCCCCTCGCCCAGC
>JBCDLQ010000197.1:0-5334 GCA_039414335.1 Pseudomonadota bacterium
CGTTTCGACGCGGTCTACGTCGGTCACTTCAAGTGCAATCTGCGCCGCATCGACGACTATCCCAATCTCTCCAACTATCTCCGTGACCTATTCCAGGTTCCGGGTATCAGCGAGACCGTGGATTTGCGCGCGATCAAGCTGCACTACTACGGCAGCCACAAGACTATCAACCCGCACTACATCGTGCCGATGGGTCCAGCGCTGGACTTCCACCGGGCTCACGACCGCGACCGATTCGGCAGCTGATTGGTCGCGTTTTGCCGCGGTGCTATTCTTGACCGCAGACAAAGGGTGGAACGACCGATCTGAAGTTCAAAGACCTACTCTCTGCAGCGCTGATCGTCAGTGGCCTGGCCGCGGGCCCGCCCGTGGCCGCCGAAATCATGCCGCAGGGCCTGCCGCCGCTGCACGTCACTCAGATCGACCCGGATGTTTATCCCCGCTTCTATTCCGTCGCCCAATCGCCCGACGGCTTGCTGTTTGTTGCCGGGGAAGAAGGCATCCATTCCTACGATGGCCGGGAATGGACGACCACCCGCCTGCCGAACCAGCGTTTCGTGCGAAGCCTCGAACACGATGGGATGGAAACACTATATGTTGGAGGCTATGGTCAGTTCGGCTATCTAGAGCTCGATGACACTCGACGACCGGTCTTTACGGATCTGACACCCGAGCTGAGCAGCATCATCGATAGCGAGAATCTTGCCGACATATGGCACATCGAAATTACCCCGAACGGGGTTTTTTTTAGGGCGCTTTACCACCTGTTTCAGTACAAGCCAGAAAGCGGCGATCTAACGGTTTGGCATCACCCAGATCGGTTCGGCGGCGTTCTTTGGCATGAGGGCGAGCTGTGGGTGCAGTTTCGTCAGCTCGGTCTGCAGCGCCTAGACGGTGAAGAGTTCACCATGGTGCCCGGCGGACAACAGCTGACAGAACATATCATTGCTTTTCTCCCACTGCCCGGGGGGGGCTTGCTCACCATGGGTCGAGAAGGCCCATGGCAACATTTTCATAAGGGGCAACTGTCGCTTTGGGCCGCTCCCGAGAGCCTGCCTAGTCCGGACAACTTCGACGCCTACCAAGTATTACCTGATGGGAGCTTTGCGCTGGGTGCAGCAGATGGCCATGTGCATCTTCTCGATCCGAGCAGCCTCAGCCATCGTGTCTTTCGAGTAGCATTTGACTTCATCAGCGATCTGGCCATATCGGTCGATGGCGGACTTCTGGTGCAAACTGATCAAGCCACGACGCACTTGTTCTGGCCGCACCCCTGGACAAAGCTGGGAACAGAATCTGGCTTGGTCGGAAGGGTGAATGAAATCGTACGCTGGGGGGAAGACTGGATTGCCATTACCAGTGCCGGCGCGCAACGCGTTCACTTTGGCCGGTTCGAGCCCACGGGCTGGAGCAACTTCGAGACCTGGGACTGGATGGATCTCGATTCAGGTGGCGCGCTTTTGGCAGACTCTTTCAACCTGCTGAGAATCACTGAAACTGGCGGTGCTCGTCAGTTGTTTCTTGATCTTTACCCTCGCAAGCTGCAGGAGAGTCAATACCGTACAGATCATGTGCTGATCGGTACCGAGCACGGCCTATCGATCGTGCGACAAAAGGGAGAGGACTTTGATCTTGTCTTCCAGCAGCAGGGCTTCACGGGCTTGATCACTGAAATCATGGAACTCGCCGACGGCGATCTACTGATGTCAATCAATGGAACAGGCCTTGTTCGAGCCACTCTCAGTGACGATTGGCGTGCGATTGAGATCTGGCGTGTGTATTCATCTGATGATGGGTTGGATTACGGGGCTGTTGTGGAAGCCGATATTGTTAAAACCTCATCCAATGACTTTTTGGTGAGTACGAGGGCTGGCTATTACAACTGGGAAGGCGGACAACTGAAGCCCCAACCTTTGCCGGGCCTGCCTGTCCCTGATGGTCAGTCGCCGCTGATTCGTTTTGATCGGAGCCCTGATGGCGAACGATGGGCCTACCAGCAGCGGCAACTTTGGCGAGAAGATGACCAAAGCCGCTGGCGAGTTGAAGATTTATCGGAGCTGAATCCCGTGGTCATTGCTTCCCTATCGTTCATGGACGATGGGCGGATCATGGTGGGCGACCAGGCAGCGGTTCATCAATTCCAGCCTGCAGTTGAGGCGGATCATCCGACACCATTACCCGTGCGCATGCGGTCAGCGCAATTGACCGACGCTAGTGGCCGAACACGGCGACTACCACTCGATGGTCGAGAGCTGGTGCTGCCCTTCGGCGAGTACTCGATTCGTCTCGATTACGGTATTCCAAGCTTTCGCCAATCACAGGCCAACCGTTACAGGGCCAGGCTAATCGGTTTCGAGGAGGAGTTTTCAGACTGGGTTCCGACGACAGGTTATACCTACACACTGCGCAATCCAGGGATCAAGCGTTTTGAGGTCCAGGCCCGGGATCACCTGGGAAGCGTTTCGGAAATGACGCCTTTTGAATTTCGTATGGAGGCACCCTGGTATAGCACGGCTTGGGCGAGGGCGATCTGGGCGATACTGATTTTCGCTTCCTTGATATTTTTCTTTCGCGTCTTAATTCGCTGGCGACTCGCCCGGTTAGAAGCCGAACGCCAGCGGCTCGCGGAAATGGTGGACCAGCGCACGGCCGATCTCGCGGCCGCCGTGCGCAAGCTGCGCAACATGGCCAATGTCGATGGGCTGACCGGCCTGGCGAATCGCCGCCGCCTCGATGAATACCTCAAGGAGGCTTGGGTGCGGTGTATCGATCGCCAGTGTGATCTGGCCATTGCACTGCTGGATATCGATCACTTCAAGGCTTACAACGATACGCACGGTCACCCGGCCGGAGACGAGGTGCTGCGTAAGATGGGCGATGTGCTGGCCTGCGCGCTGCGCCGCAACGAAGACGTGGCCGCGCGCTATGGCGGTGAGGAATTCATGGTGGTGCTGCCGGCGGCCGATCTTGAACATGCACTGGAAATCGGAGAAGTGCTGCGCGCCGCGGTGGAAGCCAGCCCCCTGGGCATCACCGCATCGGTTGGCGTGGCATCAACCCGACCCGATGAGAACAAGAAGCTGGAGGATCTGATCAACACGGCAGATCAGGCGCTTTACAGGGCCAAGCAAATGGGCCGTAATCGGGTCGACATGGGGCTCTAGGTACCAGGCCTCAGATTGCAGGTTGGCCTAGCGTTGGCTGACGGCGAGTCTAATCGCCAATGCGACGAACACGGTACCCGCCATACGGTTCATGATGATCTGGGCCTTCGCCGAACCCTTCAGCCAATCACCCAGCAGCCCCGCAAACAAGGCAATGCCGCCAAACACCAGCAGCGTTGCAATAATAAACAGCGCACCCAGCATCAACATCTGTATGGTGATGGACCCGAGGTCGGGATCGGCAAACTGAGGCAGGAAGGCCAGGAAGAAGATCGCCACCTTGGGGTTGGTGATGTTCATGATGATCCCGCGTCCATAGAGCGCTCGCGAGGACAAGGCGGGCTGTTCGCCGCCCTCCAGTTCTGCAGCGCTGGCCCGGAAGGCTTGAAAAGCCAGGTAGAGCAGGTACAAGGCGCCGATCCCTTTCAACACATTGAATGCGAGCGTCGAGGTCTGGAAGATAGCGGCCACGCCGAGGGCCACGGCTGCCGTATGGACTAACAGGCCGGTGCACAGCCCGACGGTTACCAGCAGCCCAGCCTTGCGGCCGTGCATGGCCGATTGGGTCAAGACAAAAATATTGTCGGGGCCTGGCGCAAAGGCCAGGGCGACGGAGGCGCCGATAAAGATCGCGACGGTTTCAAGGGGTATCAGCATTGCTGTGGCTCGAGCGGTTGGATCCGCTGTTCAGATCATCCGGGTTCGTGACGTCAATTCTGATCACCCAGATCGAGATCGTCTTGCTCGGCCTGCTGATCCATCTCGAAGAGGCGCACGCGCTTGCCGCCATAAAAGATCAGCTTGAACTCGGCCCGGCTGACGGGTACATAGCGATCATTCCCCCCGATTTCCACCTGCGCGCCCTCGGTGACCGCAAAGCCGTTTTCGTCGACGCGCACGACCATTGTTGCTTTTTTGCCCGTATGGCAGATGGTCTTGAGCTCCTTCATCTCGTCGGCCCAGGCCAGCAGGTAGTGACTGCCTTCGAAGAGCTCACCGGCAAAGTCCGTGCGCAAACCAAAGGCCAGCACAGGAATCTTCAGGCGATCGACCACCTCGGTCAGGTCGAAGATCTGCTGGCGCGAAAAAAACTGCGACTCATCAGTCAGCACGCAGTGGATCTGGCCGTCATCCAGCGCGGCCTCGACCATGGCGAACAAATCATCATCCGGACCCACGGCCAGCGCCGGTGCTTCGATGCCGACGCGCGACCGAATCACCCCCTTGCCCGCCCGATCGTCAATCGCCGGGCTGAGCAGCAGGGTGCGCATGCCGCGCTCGGCGTAGTTGTAGGCCGACTGTAAAAGCACCGTGGTCTTTCCGGCGTTCATCGTCGAGTAGTAGAAGTAGAGCTTGGCCATGGTGGGGAATCGTCTGTGCCTAGAGCACCAGGTCCATGGTCACATCCAGCCACACCACGTTCAGCGATTCGCGCTCTTCGAGCCAGCTATCCAGATCGGCGCGAACCCGATCGCAGTCTTCGCAGTCCGGCCGGTTGTAGAACACGATGTAAAGATCAGCCGGGGGCAGATCGTTCTGCGTGAACGGCTCGGCGGTCTCCAGCGTTTCCGTGTTTTCCAGCAGTCGATCGAGACGAATCGTCGTGCGCTCCGTCCGCGAACGATCCACCCGAATGCTCAGATCGCGCAACAGTGTCGAACGATACCCATCCATGTGAAACACGGGGGAGTAATCGGAAAGATACACATACAGCTGCGGCACCCGAACAATCCAGCCCTGGCGCTGCGCCTGCGCACGAACGTTGCCGCCGCGACGCTGGTGCTTGATCTGCACGGACTGGAGCTGGTGCAGTTCGATGCGTTCCACTTGGGCGGCTTGTAGCTGACCTGAGGTCAGCAGGGTGGTTGCTGCTGTTAGCAGCAGAATGATGGAAAAGGGGAGGGGTATCATTTTTTCGATTATAGCGAAGGGGGTGGGGGTGGCCTGTCGGCCTTTGTTTTTTCTTTGCTGGTCTGCAGGGTTGGGTGTTTTGCTGCTGCGCAGAGCTTGAGTCAAAAGCGCTTGGTTTTGTTCGCGGCGCGAACGAAGGTCAAAGTCGCTTTGTTTAATCCGCTTTGCGAACGAAAGTCAAAGGCGTTTCGCCCACGCTTCGCTTGCAGGGCGAGTTTCTTTTTCCAGACGATGAAAAAGAAACCAAAAAATCTTGTGC
>JBCDLQ010000198.1:0-5319 GCA_039414335.1 Pseudomonadota bacterium
CCTGCCGCAGCTATGCCTGCGCGCCGGACGGGGCCAGCGCGGATTGATCGGGTGTACTCAGCCGCGCCGGATTGCAGCCAGATCCGTTGCGCGTCGAGTCTGCGAAGAACTGCAGTCCGAACTCGGAGGCGTTGTCGGGTTTCAGGTGCGCTTCAACGAGCGCGTCTCTAACGAGAGCTGGATCAAGTTCATGACCGACGGCATCGCCCTGGCAGAGATTCACCAGGACCGCCGCCTCAATCGCTATGACACGCTGATCATCGACGAGGCCCATGAGCGCAGCCTCAACATCGATTTCCTCCTCGGCTACCTGAAAAACCTGCTGCCGCGTCGCCCGGATCTGAAGGTCATCATCACGTCGGCCACGATCGACACGGAGCGCTTTGCCGAGCACTTCGATCAGGCGCCGGTCATCCAGGTCGAGGGACGAGGCTATCCCGTCGACATCGAATATCAGGAACCGAGGGAAGGCGAAGATCTGGCCGCCAAGGTCACGCGCGGGGTCGAACGGGCGACGCGCATCGATGCGCGTGGCGATATGCTGATCTTCCTGCCGGGCGAACGCGAAATCTTCCAGGTGGCCCGAGCACTGCGACGCAAGAACCTGCCGCATACGGAAGTCCTTCCCCTCTACGCTCGACTGCCTGCGGCCAGCCAGGACCGCATCTTCAAACCGGGCACGGGCCGACGAATCGTGCTGGCCACCAACGTGGCGGAAACCTCGCTGACCGTGCCGGGCATCCGCTTCGTGATCGACTCAGGTCTCGCCCGCATCTCGCGCTACGCCGCCCACTCGCGCGTGTTGCGCCTGCCGATCGAACCCGTCTCACAAGCCGCCTGCAACCAACGCGCCGGCCGCTGCGGGCGAGTCGGTCCCGGCGTGTGCATCCGCCTCTTCGACGAAGCGGACTTCGAGCGCCGGCCGGAGTTCACCGAGCCGGAAATCCAGCGCGCCGGACTGATCGGCGTGGTGCTCGAAATGCTGGCCCTGGGGCTCGGCGACCCGGAAGACTTCCCCTTCATCGACGCACCACCTCGCCGACTGCTGGGCGAGGCCTGGCAGAGCCTGTTCGAGCTGCAGGCCGTGGATGGAGATCGGGGCCTCACAAAACTCGGTCAGCAGTTGGCCCGATTACCCGTCGATGCCCGCCACGGCCGAATCCTGATCGACGCTCATCGCAATGGTTGCCTGGGCGACGTTCTCGTGCTGGTCGCCGCACTCAGCCTGCAGGATGTGCGCGAGCGGCCCCTGGACCAGCAGCAGGCTGCCGATCAGGCCCACAAGACCTTCGAAGTGCCAGGGTCGGATTTCCTCACCGTGCTCAAACTCTGGCGCTGGTGGCAGGACACGCGCAAGGCGCACAGCCGGTCTCAGGCCGACAAGCAGGCTCGCCGTCATTTCCTCAGCGTGGCCCGCCTGCACGAATGGGGGCAGCTGCATGGCCAGCTGGCGCAGATCGCACGCGACGAACGCTGGCCCCTGAAGCACGCCGACCCCAAGGAAGGTGAGCGCCTGCATCGCAGTCTGCTCAGCGGCCTGCTGAGCATGATCGGCCAGCATCAGGAGAAGGGGGAATACCAGGGCGCTCGCGGACACAAATTCCGGATCTTCCCCGGCTCCGTCATGGGCAACCGCACGCCAGGCTGGCTGATGGCGGGCGAACTGGTCGAGACGGGCAGGACCTACGCGCGCATGGTGGCACCCATCGAGCCCGCCTGGTTGGAGAAGCTGGGCGACCACCTGATCAAACGCCGCGTCTTCGATCCTTACTGGGACCGACGATCAGGCCGGGTCATGGGCTTCGAACAGCTCAGCCTGCACGGATTGATCCTGATCGAAAAGCGGCGTACCCATTTCGGACCGCACGACCCGACCGTCGCCCGCGCCTTGTTTATCCGCCATGCCCTCGTGCGCGGCGAGATGCACCACAAGGCCGAGTTCCTCAAGCGCAATCGTACGCTGAAGAAGGAGCTGGTCGAACATGAGCACCGGCGGCGACGGCGCGATGTGCTGGCAGCAGAAGCCGAGCTGGAACACTTCTTCGACGAGCGCCTGGCGACGGGCATTTTCACGACCCGAGCCTTCGCCAGCTGGTACGAGAAACTCAAGGCGGCCGAGCGAGATCGTCTGCTCTATGACCATGCCACCCTGCTGCGCGAAGACGCGGAGCTGGCACAGGCCGAGGCCTTTCCCGACCGTCTGCGGATTGGCAATGAAGACTTTCGCCTGCGCTATCGCTTCGAACCGGGTGAGGCCGATGACGGCATCACGCTGCGCTGCCCGCTCCATCTGCTCAATCAGCTCAAACCCGAACGACTGAGTTGGCTCGTCCCCGGGCTCCAGCGCGACAAGACGATCGCCTTGATCAGCAGCCTGCCCAAGTCGCAGCGCCGTGCCCTGGTGCCGGTCAAGGAATTCGCCCAGGCCGCGCTCGAAGCGATTGGAGCGACAGAACCGGACTACAGCCAGTCGCTGGAATCACGTCTCGCACGCGAACTGGCTCGCATGAGCGGTCTGGAGATCGAACCCGAACACTTTCAGCTCGAAAAGCTGCCGCCGCATCTGTGGATTCGAATCCAGCTGATGGACGAAGAAGGCCGTGAACTCGACAGCGACCGCGAGCTCGACGAACTGGTGCGGCGTTTCGCTGGCCGTGCCCGTCAGGAGTTCATGAGCCGCCAGTCCGATCAATGGCAGCGCGACGGAATCCAGGCCAGCAACTTTCCCGAACTGCCTTCTCGGATCACCACGCGCGGCGGCCACAAGGCCTGGCCTGCGCTGATCGATCAGGGCAGCCGAGCAGGCGTGAGAGTATTCGACCGCGAGCAGGACGCGCGGGCCGCACATGCGATGGCGGTCGCCACGCTGATGCGACAAGCCTTGAACGACAAGTGGAAATATCTCCGGAAGCACAAGGGCCTCAGCCAGGCTGCCCAGATTGCGTGGACCCGGGTCGAGGACATCAGCGAACTCAGCGAGCGCCTGCGCAACATGGCCCTCTACGCCGAGCTCGGTTCATCCTGGTCGATTCGCGCGCCCGCACAATTCGATGCTCGACTCAATGACGTGCGACGAGGGCTGATCGAGCGTTATCAATCCCTGAGCCAGCTCCTCGAAGCCTGCCTGATCCGCTGGCACGAGTTGAGCCTGCGCATCGACAGCCTCGCGGATGCGGTGCCCAACGCCCACGCGGATCTCCGGTCGCAGTTGGATGACCTGATGTACGCCGGCTTTATCGACGACATCGATGCCGATCGACTCGCCGACTACCCCCGCTACCTCGAAGCGATTGACCAACGCTTGCAGATCATCGAATACGATCCGCGCCGCGATCACGACCGAATGCAGGAAATCAGACCCTATTGGGATCGCTATCTCGACCATCTGAACACCACCGGCGAATACAGCGAGGCACTGGATGTGTTTCGCTGGTTGATCGAGGAGTACCGCGTCCAGGTTTTTGCCCAAAAACTCGGAACGCGTCACAAGGTTTCGCCTGCGCGACTCGACGAAGCATGGAACGCGCTCGTGCAGGACACCGCCAATCCCCAGTCAATGTCTGGAAATTCGAGCTAAGCGGCTTGAATTAACGGAACTTTTATGCTTTCCAATGGGTTTTAAACACGGCGAACCGTTACACTAGCGCCAACTTTTTCAATGTGAATCGATTTTTCAACGTGGCAGTCACATTCAACAAGCGCATTCTGCTGTCGATAGCCCTGTGTATGGGCATCGGATCCGTCGCCGCTCAGTCCCAGATTGCGGCCGATCTTTCCGTGCCCGAATACCTTCTGGGCGGCCCGTCTAGCAATCTTCAGCTGGACATCGATGACAGCAAGTCGCTGGACATCATTTCGCCGACCGGTGTGAACTATGATTCGGGCACCGGCGACATCATCTTCGATGTTCTCGGACCGCTCTTCTGCTTCGAGCTTCGGGACAATCTGACGGACCGTGCCCTGCTGCTGTCGCTGTTAGACGCTAACGGCGATGCCATCGTGGAAGGCTTCCGTCCGGCAGACTCGCTGGATTACAACCTGTCCGAAAGTCAGATCGAGCTCACGGTACCCAGCGACGGCGCCTGTTTCTATGAAACGGTCGCGGGATTCGGTCTGGCCGGCAACGCACCAGGCGGAGTTGGACGGGGCGGCCAATCGGACGAGATCTTCTCCGATCGATTCTTCGCCACTGCTGAACTGGAAGTCGAATTCCTCAACGTGCCGCAGTTCGTTCGGCCCAATGAATTCATCAATTACCAGATCGAGATTCGCAATGTGGGCTCGGCGGCGGCTCCTGCCGTTGGCTTCCAGGAACTCTATCCCCGTAACCCGACCTTTTACCCCGATGGCCAGCTGAACGGTGGTTTTTACCAGTGTCAGGGCTTCGGTGGCGCCAGCTGCGGTGACGCACAACCCGGCATTGACGATATCTCAATCCGCGGTCAGACGATCTCCATCCCCGCTGGCGGCAGCATCACCTTTGACGTCTTCCGACTGGTCTTCAGCGGCTCGCCCGTGGGCGGTTTCATCGACCTGTATGCAGGCGCGGTACTCCGAACCACGCTGGGCGCAGCACCCTGGGACTCGGCCGTGGCGCGCATGACCGTGATTGGCGAAGGCCAGACGATTGCTGCAGTGGTCGAGAACGCCGTACCGCCTATTGCTGATGGCGTCGACCTGGCCCAGATTCGGGTCACGGCACTGGATGCGAACAAGAATCCGACTCCGGATGTCACAGTTAACCTGAGCAATGCGGACGGCCTGAGTTTCACCACGGCAACGGGCGTGACCGGACTGGACGGCACCGTTCTGTTCGAAGCCAGCACGTTCGGCTCCGAGCAGGCGGGTACCTTCCTGCCTCAGTTCACGGCGCCCGATATCGGCACCGGCGGTGCCAGTACGGACGTCTCCGTCGAGTTCGTCGCGGGAGCGCCGAATGACTTCAGCGCTTTTACCCTGGTCGACAATGCGGTCGCTGACGGTGTGAGCGCCGGCGTCATCGAAGTCAGCGTCCTTGACGCCTTCGATAACCCCGTCAGCAACGCCACCGTCACGGTCCAGGATGCCGACGGTATCGACTTCGCTGCAACCAGCGTCGAAACGGACGCCAACGGAGTCGCAACCTTCAGCGCCACGTCAACGGATAGTGGCACCTATTCTCCGGTATTTGCTCAAGCCAGCATCGCCGCCAATGCGACCTCCGATGTGACCTTTGTACCCGGCAACCCATCGCAACTGGCATTTATAGCCCAGCCCAGTGACACGGTCGTCGGCAACGCGATTGCACCGGGGGTTCTGATCGAGGTCCAGGACGCGAAC
>JBCDLQ010000199.1:0-5309 GCA_039414335.1 Pseudomonadota bacterium
CAGCCCCGGCACCGTCTCGGTGCCGGGGTTATTTTTGATCGATTGATTGAGACTGTGACCTGAGCGGGGGCACTCATGCGGCCCGGATCATCCGCTCATCCACAGCATCACCGCCACCGTGACGCCGGATCCCAGCGCCACACCAAGACCCACGGCCATGGGGACGATGACCTCCAGGCGGCGCAGGGCCCGTTGGACCTCGGGTCGAGTACTCTCTTCGAGCAGCTGCTCTCGATCCAGCTCCAGCACGGCGCACAGGGACGAAACCGTTTCGTTCGATGCCGCCGACTGGTTCTCGACGCGCTGAACCGTCCTCAAACTCAGGTCGGCAATCTCGGCCAGCTGCTGCTGCGTCCATCCACGCTCGACCCGGGTCTTGCGCACGAGTTCGCTATTGATATCCATCAGCCCCCGCCTCCGCTTTCCGGCATCAGGATGGCCCAGACAGTTTGATAGGCCGCCCACCAGAAGGCCAGCAGTGGGATCCTGTCGCCGCTTTTGACCCAGAGCCAGAAGAGCGCTTTGGTGATCATGCCAACCACCATTTCACGACTGACCCAGCGGTGAAGCCGAAGACCACGCCAACGGTCAGCCCAAAGAGAATGGGAACGACGGTCTTTTTCAAAATGTACGTCCAATCCACCTTGCCCGTTTCCGGGTCGATCCGAATCTGCTTCTTGCTGGGATTGAACTGATCAGAATCGACCAGAGCGGCATTCCTGAACAGGCGCAGCTCGACCCGGGCGAAGTTGATCTGCGCTTCGAGTCGATACTGGTCGCTGCCGACGGTGAACTCATGTGGTGTGGTGAACTTGAAGCTGCGCCGGTTGGAAACGATTCGCGCGCCCTCCTCATCCTCGACGCGCACGATCTCGCGCCCGGTCCAGCTAGATGCCCAGAAGCTGATGATCAGGCCATCCACATCAAACCATCCGCTGATGCCCTGGCTCATGCTGATCTTCACGCGAGTGTCTCCCTTATAGCCTTGATCTTTATGATGCTCGATATTGCGATTCATTTCGATTCCTTGAGTCAGCGCCACAGTGCGCGGAATCGATTGAATCGCGGTCAGCCGCCCCCTCAAACGTCAGCCACACGCCATGGCGCAGCTCTGACGGCGACTAGCATGCGACAGCCGTACGTCAGGCCTACTGTCACATCGCCAAAACACTGATCCAAATACCAATAACTGAAATATCGACTGTCCTGACAAAAGATACAAATCGCCCCGCAGAGCCACTCTGCGGGGCGATCGATAGGCCAATGGTGACTCAGTCTTCCAGAATGTAGCCCGTCGGAGGCGTCAGCGAGAACAGATCGGCATCCATCGGCTCATCGAAGTGGAAGTCCACTTGAGTGACCACCTGGAAGGGCTGATCGCCGGCGGAACGCTCCGTTCCGCTTTGAATGATCAACTGCAAGGGGCGGCCCTCCTCCGTCGCCCAGAGGGTCATGGCCTGACCGCTGATCAACAACTCAAAACCGATGGCCTCTTGTCCGCGGATTTGCTCTACCGCTACGATCCGCTGAGCTTCACCCTGGAATTCGCGGATGTCCTCGAGCCAGTCCAGAGCACCTTCACCAGAGTCAGCAGACTGCGCATCCCATTCCATCAGTCGAGCCCTAGAGCCCTGCTGTTCCAGTTGCAGCATCTGACCGAGGAGGGGATCGACGATGATTGTGAACTGGCCGGTCACCTCCACGCGAGCGCGATCGGACTCATCGACTCGCGCCACCATGTCAACGATCACTTCGTCGTTCATCAGAGTGGTCAGTTCGGCGCGCAGCGTTGAAAAGCCGGAGAAGTAGCTCTGGACCTGAGCGAACGCCACGCCATTCCCCGGACCGGGAAGCAGCAGCACCATCGGCAGGATCAGAATGGCCAGAGCCGCCGCCGTGGCCAGGCCCCAGATCGGACGCGACGGCGCCGCTGTCGTCGATTCGGCCGCCAAGCGATCCAGCAGGCGAGCCTGGGCTTTGTCGACAGCGCCAGTCGGCGGCTCGTGGTCCATGATCGATTCAATGGCTGAATTCAGAGTCTGATTGTTGCTATTCGAGTTCATCAGGAACGCTCCTGTGATCCTTGCGGATCCGTCTGCAGCAGACGCTGCAATGAATGGGTTGCGCGGTTCAAGGTGACGCTGACGGCGTTGACCGTCATCGACAGCTGATCGGCAATCTGGTCCAGTTCGCTGTTGGCAAAGACCCGCAGCGCGAAACACTGAGCCTGTCGGCGAGGTAGACGCACAAGCGCTCTCCGAAGATGCTCGGCTTGCTGGGCTCGCTCCCGAATCTGCGGCGGCTGCAAGGCGGCGTCCTCAATCCCTGCCTCTTCACCGATACCGAAGAATCGCCAGCGCCGATTGCGCCGCAACTCATCGATCGCCAGACGGGTCGCAATCACCGTCAGATAGGCCGCAGGCTGGTCAATCCGTGACCAACGCTCGGCACTGGGTGGCTTCTCGAGGAGTCCAAGAAAGAGCGCCTGCTGAACATCTTCAGCGCGGCCGACATCGTTCAACACGCGAAAGGCTGCGCGGAACACGGTCCGACCATGGGCTCTGGCCAGTTGTGTTACGTCCATAGCGACGGATTGGACCTCGGATGGCTCGAAGGATTGATCGAGCATGAAAGTGGAATGCACGCGTCGTCTCCAGTGTGGGTTCAACCCTCTGACGAACGAGCACGGCATTTCTTACGCCCGATCTGCACTATCGATCCGCTAGACTCGGCGTTCACCGCCAGGAACCTTCGACGACATGACACAGATCGGAACCCCGCTTTCGGAGTCTGCCACACGGGTGATGCTGCTGGGCAGTGGTGAATTGGGCAAGGAAGTCGCCATTGCCCTGCAGCGGCTTGGTTGCGAAGTCATCGCCGTCGATCGCTATCCGAATGCCCCGGCGATGCAGGTTGCCCACCGCAGCCATGTGATCGACATGCTGGACGGTCAGATGCTCCGTGCCCTGGTTGAGCTAGACCAACCGCACCTGATCGTGCCTGAGATCGAAGCCATCGCCACGGCGACCCTGCGTGAGCTGGAAACAGAGGGCCAGCGGGTCATTCCCACGGCGACGGCGGCGCATCTGACGATGAACCGAGAGGGCATCCGCAGGCTTGCCGCTGAGGAGCTGGGCCTGCCGACATCCAGCTACCGCTTTGCCGGTGACCGCGAGGGGTTTGATGCTGCGGTGAAAGAGATCGGCCTCCCCTGCCTGGTCAAACCCATCATGTCTTCCTCCGGCAAGGGCCAGAGCATGATTCGCGAAGCCGACCAGATCGAAGCCGCCTGGAACTATGCGCAGGAAGGGGGCCGTGCTGGTCAGGGCCGAGTGATCGTCGAAGGCTTTGTCGATTTTGACTATGAAATCACCCTCCTGACCGTGCGCCATCGTGACGGCACGGCGTTCTGCGAACCCGTCGGTCACGTCCAGGAAGACGGAGACTACCGTGAGTCCTGGCAGCCCCAGCCCATGACGCCTGCTGCCTGGACTGAAGCGCAGCGCATCGCGACCGCAGTGACCGACGCGCTCGGCGGCTACGGTGTCTTCGGCGTCGAGCTCTTCATCAAGGGCGACCAGGTCTGGTTCAGCGAGGTCTCGCCCCGGCCCCATGACACGGGCATGGTCACCTTGATCTCGCAAAACCTGTCCCAGTTCGAATTGCACGCCCGCGCGATCCTGGAGTTACCGATACCGGGCATCCGGCAGAACGGCCCTTCCGCCTCGGCGGCCTTGTTGGTCGACGGCGCGTCGGATCGAGTCCGATTCAGGGCGCTGGAGCAGGCCCTCGCGGAGCCAGAAACGGACCTGCGACTGTTCGGAAAACCTGAAGTTCAGGGCCGCCGGCGCATGGGCGTTGCGCTGGCACTCGGTGAGGATATCGAGCACGCGCGGGAGCGCGCCCGAATCGTGCGCGATCGGGTCAAGGTGGTGTGCTGAGCCCTTTGCGGCTGTGATACGGTTACTGCTCGTGTTCTGACCCAGGCAGCGGGGCCTTCTCATGAGTGAATCCGTCAATCCCTATCAGCCTCCAGAGGTGGATATCCAGCCTCCCCAGATCGGCGACGGCGATCGTGAACTGGTGGATCCACCACGAAAAGTCGCCGCCGGCCGAGGCGCCAGCTGGGTCAGCGAAGGCTGGCCCTTGTTTGCCAAGGGCATGGGCACCTGGATCGGCATGTCGCTGGTCGGTGCGCTGATTTTCTTTGCCCTGAACCTGATTCCTCTGATCGGCTTGCTGGCGGGCTTCCTGACGCCGTTCCTGATGGCGGGCTGGGCAATCGGCTGCGAGCGCATGCGCACGGAAGGGGAAGTTCGCTTCGAGGATCTTTTCGGCGGCTTCAGCGAGCACTTCGCGCCCCTGGCCATCGCTTCACTGATCTACTTTGCTGCCAATATGGTCGCAATGATGATTGCCGTGGGTGTGACCTTCGTGCTAATCGGGAGTGCCTTCGCTCTTGGCGCCGGCACGGGTTCCGATGCTTTGATGGACAGCGGCGCAGCCGTTGGTGCACTCCTGGGGGCATTGATCTTCCTGGCCATCACCTTGCCAGTGATCATGCTGATCTGGTTCGCACCGACGCTGATTGTGCTCCACAAGGTCTCGCCCGTCGAGGCCTTGAAGCTGAGCTTCTTCGGTTGCTTGCGGAACATCTTGCCGTTCCTGCTGTTCGGTCTGGTCACTTTTGCCATGGTGATCGCGGGCGCGCTGGCGCTGTTCATCGGCCTGCTTTTCGTGATGCCGTGGATTGCCTGTTCCAATTTCGTTGCCTACCGGGACATCTACGTGGGCGACCCGGCCTGAGCACCTGCCCGTCGAGCACAGCACCTTGAAGATCGACAGCCTCTATCCGGTCGAGACGCCGGACGGCATCGAACTCCCCCTGCGACTCGCCGGACCTTTCCCGCGCGCCGGCGCCTGGCTGCTGGACGTCATGATTCGTGGCGCCCTGCTGTTCGCCGTGGCCTGGGCGCTGGCCTGGATGCAAGCGATCGGCTTCGCCGTCTTTCTGATCGTCTGGTTTCTGATCAACTGGTGGTACCCCGTGCTGTTCGAAGTACTGGGGCAAGGGGCCACGCCGGGCAAACGAGCGGCCAACATCAAGGTGATCATGCAGGACGGCACACCGGTGAACTGGAGCGCCTCGATCGTGCGCAATCTGGTCCGCCAGGTCGATTTCCTGCCCCTGTTCTACACCACCGGCCTGATCGCCATGTTCTGCAACCGACGCTTCCAACGTCTCGGTGATCTGGCTGCCGGGACGGTTGTGGTGCGAACCCATCGCAACCTGGCCGCCAACTACAGCC
>JBCDLQ010000200.1:0-5305 GCA_039414335.1 Pseudomonadota bacterium
CGATCTGGGCCGGTTCCGGGCTCCATACGCCGTCGTCATTACGCGCCAGCACCTGGAACACATAGCTGCCGTTGGGCAGGCCCGTGTAATAGGCCGTGCGGCGGCTGCCCACGGATTGCCAGTCACGGTCATAGCCCAGCAGTCGATAGCGGAACTGCACCTCCGTCGGCGAAACCAGGCTTAGGCCCGTGTAGTCGATCTCCAGGTTGACGGCGTCGGGGGACAGGGCAACGGGCTGATCAGCGTCGACGCTGACGCCGTCGACGAGGAGGCGCTCGATCCGAACCGGCGGTGGGCGATCATTGAAATTCAACTGATCGGGATTGACGCGAACCACGCCCGCTGTGGAAGTGAACCAGAGCTGGCCCGATCGATCCCGCCAGGAGGTGGGCTGGAAACCACCCGTGAACTGGATGGATCGCAGCCCATCCGATTCCGTAAAGACTTCAGCCTCGATTCGTGCAAGTTCACCGTCGGCCACCCCGAGCAATTCGGCAATCGATGCACAGACCAGGCCGGAGCCGGTCGCGAGCCAGAGATGGCCGTCCATGTCCTGTTCAATGGCATTGACGGACACGGAAGGCAGACCCTGCTCCAGTCCGAAACTGACGAAACGACCATCCTCTCGGAGCAGCCCCAGACCACCGTCTCGAAACCCCATCCAGATCCGACCCGCTTCATCCTCGTGGAAGGCATGGACGATGGTGCCGGGGAGCATGTCGTGGAATTCGGGGCGAACGATCTCGTCATCGATCATCAGGCTGAGGCCGCCACCATTGCTGCCAATCCACAGTCGGCCCTGGGAATCGCCGAAGAGCTGACGAATCGCGGCAGCGGGCAGCCCGTCCTCCGGGCTGAAATTCCGAAACACCCCTTCGTCGAGCACGCTGATGCCGACCGACGATGCGACCCACAGGCGCTGCTCGGAGTCCAGCTCGAGTGCAAAAAGGTGTTCGCTGGGCAAGCCCGCCTCTCGGCCGTAGACTTCGACCTCACCGCCCCGGATCCGATTCAGACCAGCGCCAAAACTTGCCGCCCAGACCTCGCCATCGGGAGTCAGGGTGATGGCAGAAATGTTGTCGCTGGCCAGGCCGTTTTCGGCCTGACTCCATTGCTGAAAGCTGTTGCCTTCCATTCGAAACAGGCCGCGGCCTTCGGTGCCGACCCAGACGACATCGCTGCCCGCTTCGCCGGTCACGACAAAGGTGGTGTCCGACAGGCCTTCAGATTGTCCGAACACGGTGAACTTGCCGTCTCGCAAGCGCTGCAGACCATCGCGAGTCGCCAGCCACAGGCTGCCTTCTGCGTCTTCGATCATTTCCGAGATCACCGTGCCTGCCAAAGCACCGAAGGTCAGATGGGCCACATCACCTTCGCTGTAGCGGATCAGGCCGTTGCCGTAGGACGCCAGCCAGAGATTGCCGTTTCCGTCTTCAAGCATGGTCTGAATGGCCAGGCCCGCTAGGCCCTCATCCAGCGGCAGGGACTCCAGGCGACCGTCCTTGAACTCCTGGAATCCGCCCTCGTAGGTGCCAACCAGCAGGCGTCCATCACGATCCTGGAAGATGTCATGGACCTGATTGGAAACCAGGCCTTCCTCGACACCGAAGGCGACGAAGCCGGATCCGTCAAAGCGCGATAGACCGCCGCCAAAGGTCGCCAGCCACATCATCCCCTGATCATCCTCGAAGACCTTGAACACGCGGTTGACCGACAATCCATCGTCCTGAGTCCAACTGCTGATCGCGCCGTCGGTACCGCGCCGGGCCAGACCGCCGGCAGTGCCGATCCAGAGCGAGCCGTCATCGGCAATCAGCAGGTCATAGACCACGTTATGGGGCAAGCCCTGTTCCGTACTGATCGACTCGACTTCACCCCGATTGAAGCGGTAGACGCCGCCCCCGTAGCTGGCCAACCAGATCTGACCGGAAGGATCGATCACGATGTCGCGGATGTCCTGGCTGGCCATTCCCGGCGTGTTCGACGCATCGTAGATCGTGAACCGCACGCCATCGAAGCGCGCCAGTCCGTTCTGGGTGCCCACCCAGAGATAGCCGTCCGCATCCTGAACGACGGTCCAGACCGCGCCAGCAGGCAGGCCGTCGGCCCGGGTATAGCGGTCGTGGATGTACTGGGTTGGCAGCCGCGAAGGGTTCAGAGCCAGGACGTTGGAACACAGCAACAGCGTCAGGACGAGCACCTGAAACAGGTCGAACACGAGCCCCTCGCGCTGTTTGAACACCCTACCGCCTCCGTCGCTGAAAGTCCTGACGCCCCCAATAGAGTATCAGCACGAAGCCGAACAACATGCCGCCCAGATGCGCGAAGTGCGCGATACCGGCCATGGTGCCCGTCACCCCGAAGAACAGGGTCAGCAGTCCATAGACGATCACGAACCATTTGGCTTTCATCGGAATCGGCGGAAAGATCAGCAGAATGCGCTGATTCGGGTACATCATGCCGAAGGCTAGCAAGATCCCGAATACTGCACCAGACGCGCCAATAGTCGGCCTTGGAGAGCCCATCACTGAAGTCATCACCAATTGCAGCAGGCCAGCACCCACCAGACATACGAAGTAATAAATCAGAAAGCGTTTTGTTCCCCAAGCCTGTTCAATCGCGAGACCAAACATGTAAAGGGCAAACATATTGAAGAACAGATGCAGAAAACTTCCATGAAGAAACCCATAGCTCACCAATTGCCAAGGCTGAAAACCTCGTTCGATTGGCAGCAAAGCAAAAGGGTAAAAGTTGAACAACTCACTGGCCTGGACAAAGTAGACCAGGCAAGTGACGATCAGCAAAATCACAGCACTGGGTAGAGGCGTCCGGCGCGGAAGCGTGTTCATGGATTGGCCTGCAGGCGCGCTTCGAGACCCGCACGCGCATTCAGGGGAGAGGCGTCTTCGGCGGCACGCAGGGCGGCAATATCTGCCGGTGACTGTGTACTGTCGCGCCCAGCCCAGGTGCGCGTCACGTAGTCCAGAATCGAGGCGATATCCTCATCGGGCAGATGGGTCATCGGCGGCATGTAGCCGCGGTAGCTGCGGCCCGCAACTTCGATCTCTCCGCGAAGACCATAGAGGATGATCATGGCCAGACCGCGATCGGAAAACTCCAACCATTCGGAACCGGCCAGCGGCGGGAAGGCGGGGGGCTTGCCCTCGCCCGCATTGCCATGACAGGACGCGCACCATCGCAGGAATTCACCCTGCCCGGGTTCCAGCGTCAGGTCCGCGTCTGACTCGGAACCACAACCGACCAGCAAGGCCAACAGTGCTGACAGCAGGATCACTCTCAGAGCGGGTCTCAGCACCCCGGTCACGCCAGGGTGTTTACAATTGGAGGCTTGATTGATCATTCCGTGCCGACGAGCCTATGTCCATTGAACGAGTCACAGTGTATGCCGCTTCCAGCCAGGCCGTAGCATCGAAATACAAGGAGGCAGCGGTCCGCCTTGGCAGCACGCTGGCCGGGGCCGGTGTAGAGATCTTCTACGGCGGTGGCAGCCGCGGTCTGATGGGTGCGATGGCCGATGCGGCCATCGCCGGCAACACGCGGGTGCACGGCATCATTCCGGAGTTTCTCACACAGGTCGAAAAGGGGCATCAAGGCATCAGCGAGCTGGAGATCGTGCCCGACATGCACACGCGCAAGGCGCGCATGCTGGAGCACTCGCAAGCCGTGATCGCCCTGCCCGGCGGCTGCGGCACCTTCGAGGAAGTCTTCGAAGTGATGACGCTTAAGCGCCTTGGGCAGTTTCTCGGCCCGATCGTGCTGATCAATACGGACGGCTACTACGATGGCCTGCTGAGCTTCCTGGCTCAGAGCGTGCGCGAAAAATTCATGGGCCAGACTCATCTGGAACTCTGGCAAACGGTTGCCGAGCCCGAAGCGGTGCATGAGGCCCTGGCCGACGCGCCGAGCTGGTCCAGCGATCAGCTGCTGAACGCTGCCGTCCATAGCTCGGAATCACCATGAGCACGCCGCCGCAGCACAAGGTGGGCTTCCGGGCTGGCTTGAGCTGGCTGCCGACCGGCGCTGAACTGCTGGCGAAGCACTGGCGTCCCCTGCTGGGTGTCGCGTCCCTGTGGCTGCTGATCTCTCTGCTGGCCTCTCTCGTCCCGGTCGTGGGCCAGCTGACCCTGATGGTCCTGACACCGCTCCTGACCGCCGGTCTGCTGGCTGCCTTCGATCAGACGCGGGCCGGCCATGTAGAGGTCAGACCGGGCACCCTGTTCGCGGGCTGGAATCCGCCCGAGCGGCGCCTGTCCCTGATCGTGCTCGGCATTGTCAGCCTGCTCGGCACCTTCCTCGCAGCCCTGGTCTTCGTCGGCGTGCTGACCAGCCAGATTGAACCCGCCTTGCTCGAGGCCAATCTCGAAGACCCGGAAGCGCTGGCCGCCTTGCTCAGCGAAAGCTCCCTGGGCAGCGGACTCTTCTTCGCGATCCTGCTGTTTCTTTTGATCCTGGCCGGACTGTTCTTCGCCGTGCCCATGGTGATGTTCGGACGACTGGGCGTCGGTGCAGCCCTGGGCTACAGCTATCGGGCCTGCTTCGGCAACATCGGTGCCATGGTGGGCCTGTTGCTGGCACTCATCGCCTTTGGGCTGGCGCTGGGCTTCGTGTTGCTTCTGAGCATCTCCACGCTCGGTCTCGCGCTGGGGACGGCAGGACAGTTCCTTGGCCAGTTGATCATGGTGGCGGCCACCTTGTTCACGCAGATCGTTCTGACCGGAGCACAGTACGTGGCGTTCTGCCAGGTCTCGGGCTGGACGCCCGGACCGGATGAAAAAGAAGCCGTCGACGACAACATCCTCGCTTGAGTCGCTGACTCAGGGACGGGAGTTGATCATCTCCGGGGCAGACTTCAGGGTGAATCGGCAGGCGTCGAATCCGACTCGTTCTCCGACTTTCCCTCCGAATCGTCATCCGAATCCCGCGTCTCACGCGGACGGCTCACGAGCACCCGCGACATCACGATGCCCAGCTCGTAGAGCATCCACACGGGCAGCGCCAGCAGGGTCTGGGAGAACATGTCCGGTGGCGTGACGAGCATGGCGGCCGTGAACACACCGATCACCACATAGCCGCGGATCCTCGCCAGACCATCGGGCGTGACCAAGCCAACGGCGACCAGGACGATCGTGACAATGGGCACCTGAAAGGCGATCCCGAAGGCCACGAACAGGGTCAGGACAAAATCCAGATAGCGGTTGATATCGGTCATCACCGCCACACCTTCCGGCGCCATCGCGGTGAAAAACGCAAAGATCACGGGAAACACCACGAAGTAGGCGAAGGC
>JBCDLQ010000201.1:0-5302 GCA_039414335.1 Pseudomonadota bacterium
CCGCGGACGGCCCAGCGCCTGGGTCGCCAGCTGCCGGGCATGCTCGCGCGCAGCCCGGAACTGCCGACGCTGATCTACGAATACCTCAAGCTGGCCAGCCAGGGTTCGATCCGCACGCGCATTGACTCCGGCGATCTCGAAGACCTGTCCAGACAACTCAGTCAGCACAACCGGCGCCTGCCGGGCGCCATTCTGGCAGCCGGCCTGATCGTGGCAGGTGCGGTATTGGCCGGTTATCAGGTCGGGCCGATGTGGCAGGAATTGTCGATTCCAGGCGGTGTCAGCGCCCTGATCGGCCTGATCGTCGGTTGGCGCGCCCTGGGCAAGGACTGAAGCCGCTAGCTGCGGCGAACAGTCTGCAGCCAGAAGGAATTCAGCGCCGGTACCTGGCCCGTCTGCACGGCCACATGCCCGATCACCCCACTCGGCCATTCCGGGTCGATCAGCTGCCAGTCCGACGGCCAATCCTCAGGGAGTTCGCAGATTCGGGTCGGGTTGCAGTCCATGGCAATCCGACCGATATTTCGCGCCAGGCCACGGCCTTCGGCCTTGACCAGCGCTTCGCGCGCGGTCCACTGGGTCAGGAAACAGTGTGAACGCTCCGGCTCGTCCAACCCCTGGATAAGGTCACTGTCCGGACCCTTGAAGTATCGACGGGCCAGGTCATCAGCTCGGCGCTTGATGCGCTCGTGTTCGATATCCACGCCGATATCCCGGTCACGGGTCAGAGCAATCGCCAGCCACTGCGCCGAATGGGAGAGGCTGAAGTTCAGACCGGTCTGCGCCAGCTCGCCGCCCAAACGCGGCTTGTCGAACTCGTCGCGCTCGACGATGACGTCCTTGCCGGGCACGCCCAGATAGCTGCCGAGCAACAATCTCAGAATGAAGCGCTGTTGAACGCGCTGCTTGACGACCTGCTCTTTCCGGCTCTCGCCAGAGGGACCCACGTCCAAGGGCAGTTCGCTCAGATCGGTCAACCAGAGGTCCACCTCGCCACGGCGGGGTAAGGCGCGGCGTTTGAGGGGCAGCGAAATCGCGTTCCAGCGGCTCATGTTTTCAACTCGTCCCTTCGATGGAGACCGATCCCAAAGGCACCTGACTCGCGTGCGCAATCCAGATCCTTGGGGTCTGATGCATCACGGGCAATCACCGGCAGCGGCGACTCGGCCACGTACTCGGTAAATCGGGAGCCCTGCTCCATCGCCACGCACACCAGATCCAGATCCATCTCTCCGGCCCTCTCCAGATCGCTCAGCGTATCGCAGTCGGCCAAGACCAGGGCATCGTGCGGGAGTGGTCGGGCCGAAAGGGCCCTCAAAGCCTTGCTGCTCAACTGCACACCGTCGGCGCCCAGGGACAGCGCTTGTTCTGGCGTGCCGCGCAGCAGCCAGCGCGCGTTCCGCTCGGTTGCCCGCAACCCACACTCCGCCGCGATCGCTTCGAGCTCGGTCGAGGAATGGCCATCTGCGTCCAGACAGAGAAAACGGAAACCGGCGTCCAGGGCTTCCTGCCAGTCTGCCCGTACGCGGTCTCGATCTGTGTTGGCGCTGATGGAAACACAGCGAGGATCCAGCGAGAGCGCCTGCAGGATCGGGCGATCAGCGGCGGGCATGGGCAACTCGCGCGCCTGCGCCAGCTCGAACCAATCCAGGGGCTGGCCCTCGCGACCGTGGGGTTCGCCGTGCCACGCTTCCACCAGGCGAATCAACAGTCGAACGCTCTTTTCGGGATAGTGATGGGTCAGGCTGAGGAGGGCTGTGGATGAATCCACATCGATGCCGAGTTCCTCATGGAGTTCCCGGGCCAAGGCCTGCTCCGGCGCCTCATCGGGCTCGCATTTACCACCGGGAAATTCCCAGAGACCGGCCAGATGCTTGCCTTCCGGGCGCTGTGCCAGCAGCAGGCGCCCGGAAGAATCGCGAATCACCGCCGCAGCCACGTCGATCCGAGTGGTCATCGACCGCGAGCGGCAGCCTTCAGCCTGCTGTCCGACGCCGCCAGGGCGTCAGGACAGCTTGCCGTGGCACTGCTTATATTTCTTGCCGGAACCGCAGGGACAGGGTTCGTTGCGGCCGACCTTGCGACCATCACGAACGAAGGTCTCGGGCCGGGCCTGGGCCTGAGGCTGCGGCTGGCCGTCCGGGGCGCGCTGCGGTTGGGCTGCAGCGCTAGCATCGGCATGCTGGAATTCCATTGGCGTTTCGCGGCGCTGGGCGTCCACCGCATCGACATCTTTCTCGTCCTTGACCTGAACACGGGCCAGAATCTTCATCACCTCATGCTTCATGGAATCGAGCATGGCGGTGAACATCTCGAAGCCTTCGCGCTTGTATTCCTGCTGCGGCTTCTTTTGGGCGAAGCTGCGCAGATTGATGCCACGACGCAGGTAATCCATGCTCGCCAGGTGCTCTTTCCACTGCTGGTCGAGGATGCTCAGCATCACGGCCTTTTCGAACTGACGCATCACCTCGGGACCGGTCAGGTCTTCCTTGGCCTTGTAGTGCGTATCAACGGCCTCGATCATGCGCTGATGGAGCTCGGCTTCGGCCAGATCGTCGTCTTCCTCCAGCCAGCGTCGGACGGGAACTTCGATCCCGAAATCACCCTCCAGGGCGCGCTCCAGACCTTCCGGATCCCACAGATCATCAATAGAACCGGGCGGAATGAATTGCGCGAACAAACCGTCGAAGACTTCGGCGCGAATCGACTCGATCGTTTCGCTGATGTCATCTTCTTCCATCAGCTCGTCGCGCTGGGTGTAGATCACGCGACGCTGGTCGTTGGCGACGTCGTCGTATTCGAGCAGGTTCTTACGCATGTCGAAGTTGTGCGCCTCGACCTTGCGCTGGGCGTTCTCGATGGCGCGCGTCACCCAGGGATGCTCGATCGCTTCGCCTTTGTCCATGCCCAGCTTCTGCATCATCGAGCCCATGCGATCGGACGCGAAGATGCGCATCAGGTTGTCTTCCAGCGACAGGTAGAAACGGCTGGAACCGGGGTCACCCTGACGACCGGAACGACCACGCAGCTGGTTGTCGATTCGGCGTGACTCGTGGCGCTCGGTTCCGATGATGTGCAGACCACCCGCTTCCAGCACCTCCTTGTGGCGCTTGTCCCAGGCGTTGCGGGTCATTTCCTGTTCGGTCGGCGTCGCGTCCTCGGTCATCGACTCCAGCTCGGCTTCGAGGCTGCCGCCCAGCACGATGTCCGTTCCACGACCGGCCATGTTGGTCGCGATCGTGACCGCACCCGGGCGACCGGCCTGAGCCACGATATGGGCCTCGCGCTCATGCTGCTTGGCGTTGAGAACTTCGTGGGCCACCTTGGCCTTGTTCAGCGCATTCGACAGCAGCTCGGAGGTCTCGATCGAGGTGGTACCGACAAGGACCGGCTGGCCATTGCTGGCTCGCTCCTTGATGTCCTCGATGATGGCATCGAACTTCTCGCCACGCGTCAGGAAAACCAGA
Organism: Pseudomonadota bacterium; assembly: GCA_039414335.1. Taxonomy (GTDB): domain Bacteria; phylum Pseudomonadota; class Gammaproteobacteria; order Xanthomonadales; family Wenzhouxiangellaceae; genus Wenzhouxiangella. The sequence goes on from JBCDLQ010000201.1 coordinate 3,468, forward strand.
TCAGCGCGGTCATCGCGCACCATCGGGCGATGGGTCGGGATGACCACCACTTCCAGACCGTAGATATTCTGGAATTCATAGGCCTCCGTATCAGCCGTGCCGGTCATGCCGGAAAGCTTGCCGTAGAGGCGGAAGTAATTCTGGAAGGTGATCGAGGCCAGGGTTTGATTTTCACGCTGGATCGGCACGCCTTCCTTGGCCTCCACGGCCTGGTGCAGACCTTCGGACCAGCGGCGACCCGCCAGAGTTCTGCCGGTGAATTCGTCAACGATCACCACTTCACCATCGCGCACGATGTAATCGACGTCCTTGGCGAAGAGGTGATGCGCCTTCAGCGCCGCATTCAGCGTGTGCATCAGCGCCAGGTTCTGAGCGTTGTAGAGGCTGTCGTCCGCCTTGAGCAGACCATCCTTCTCCAGCAGGTCTTCGACCTTGGACATGCCGTCTTCGGTCAGGTAGATCTGCTTGGCCTTCTCATCAACGCTGAAATCGCCGGGGCCGTCCTCTTCCTGCTGCACGACCAGGTGCGGAACGACCTTGTTGATCTTGACGTAGATGTCCGGGCCTTCGTCGGCCGGCCCGGAGATGATCAGCGGCGTACGCGCCTCATCGATCAGGATGGAGTCGACCTCATCGACGATGGCGAAAAAGCGCCCGCGCTGGACGCGCTGCTCTTCCTTGAACGCCATGTTGTCGCGCAGGTAGTCAAAGCCGAATTCGTTGTTGGTGCCGTAGGTCACGTCAGCCGCGTAGGCTGCGCGCTTGGCCGGCGGTGTCATTCCGGGCACGGATACACCCACGGTCAGGTCCAGCGCCTCATAGATCGGCTGCATCCACTCGGCGTCACGACGCGCCAGGTAGTCGTTCACGGTCACGACGTGGACGCACAGATCCGCGATAGTGTTCAGGTAAACCGCCAGGGTGGCCATCAGGGTCTTGCCCTCACCGGTCTTCATCTCTGCGATCTTGCCCTGATGCAGCACCATGCCGCCGATCATTTGAGCGTCGTAGTGACGCAGTCCCAGGGTCCGGACCGAGGCTTCGCGAGCCGCAGCAAACGCTTCTGGCAGCAAGTCATCCAGGGTGGCGCCATCCTTATGGCGCTGGCGGTACTCCGCAGTCTTGGCCTTCAGCGCCTCATCCGAGAGTTCCTTGAACTCCGGCTCCAGGGCATTGATGGCCTCGACATTCTTTTCCAGGCGTTTGATCAGGCGCTCATTGCGACTGCCAACGATTTTCGTAATCAGGGACTTGAACATGCAAAATCCGGTCGTGAGGAACTGGTTTGAAGAGTAGAACTTGGGGGCGTTTGGACCCGCCCGCAAGCAGCAACCCGACATTGTAACGAGGATGCGTGCAGGGTTAAACGTCGAAAGGACAACCCGAGCACTTGGCAGGGACCGGGATTGCTCGTAGTCTTTGTTCTCAATCCCGCCCGATTTCACCGCCATTCCCATGGAACGCCCGGAAACGCCAGCACAGGAAGTCGCCAGCAAGGACCGCCAGCTCAGCGCTCTGATGCGCGCCGCCCAGGCCTTCGACCTGCTCAATCAACGCCTCCAGCCCGTGCTGAGCGAACGCGCTCGCGGCCACGTCCAGGTGGCCTGCGTGGAAGGCAATCAGCTCATCCTCTCCGCCGAATCGGCCGCCTGGGCCACGCTAGCCCGTATGGAAGCCGAGGCTTGCCTGCACGCGGCACGGGAGGTTTGGCCAGGTGAGCTGCGCTCAGCCAAGGTGATTGTGCAGAAACCGGCTGGCTAGCCGGTTTTCCGTTGTTACCGGGTTTGGCTCGCCTGCAGATATGGTGTTTTGTCACTTGTGTAGTGAGATGGGAG
>JBCDLQ010000202.1:0-5297 GCA_039414335.1 Pseudomonadota bacterium
GATCAACGACGGGTTGGTGATCGTGAATTCCAGTGGAACTACGCTGCCGCCAGCAGCCGGGTTGGTCAGGAATGTCTTGCTCAACACGGGCGCGTCACTGATGAACAGGGTATCTCTAGGCGCAACGCTGGTCACGGGAAGTCCACCGATCAAGCCCGATAAGGGTGTGGTCTGGCTGGGGTAATCGCCTGTGGCTGCACCGGCGGGCGTTTGAATCATCACGTCGAAAGTGCAGCTACCTTCCGGCGGCAGATTAGCGCCGGATAAAGTGACCTGCGTGGCCCCGCTCAGCGACGAACCCACACCGCAGACATCGCTGACGGGCAATCCAGTCGCCGTCAATCCGACCAGAGTGGCATCAAGATCAGCCACAAAGGTGCCGTCGACCAGACTGTTTGATCGATCCAGATTCTGGACCGTGAACCGAACTGCAGCCGGGTCTCCGGGAATCGCTGGGTCGGACAAAAACTCCTGGATCAGGATCACATCGCCCGTCACGGTCGGTTGGAGTTGCGCCGTTGCGAAACCGCTTTCGACAAAAAATGGCGTGGTCGCCGTCAGCGACTCGGACACATTGACAAGGGGAGCCAGACCATCCAGATTGATCGCCGAGACGACGTCGACGGACAGCGAACAGCTGCCGCCCGCAGTGATGAGCGGCGTGCCCAGGAACGGGGAAAAATTGAGGATTTCGCTGCTGCCGGGCAACGCAGTCGTATCCCCTCCGGGACAAGTGGTCGTCACATTGGCTGGATCCGCCACGGTCATGCCAATGGGTAGCTCATCGGAGAAATTCAGAGAAAAAACATCTGATGTACCGATCGAATTGTCGACTTCGAAGATCAGGGTGCTCCGACCGCCGAAAGGCACAGAAGAAGGAGAGAAGGATTTGCTGAAGCCCGGCCGATCGATCAATACGTCCAAGTCATCCGAGGCGTTTCCGCTGGTACCCAGGCTGCTCGTCAAGTCTCCCGACACGCTCATGTAATTGCCCTGCGCTGCTGCAGTGACCTGGACACTGACCGTACACACCTCGTTGATGGCCAGCCGTCCATTCGTGAAAGTGATCGTGTCCGCCCCATCAACCGCCGTCACCAGTCCATCGACACAGTTGGTAAACGGGTTTGCCGGAGAGGCCAGCGTCAGGCCCGATGGCAGCGTCGAAGTAAACGCGGCATTGACCGCGGGCGATCCAGTCCCGAAGTTGGTGATCGTGAAGGTCAGGAGGCTAGTGCTTCCAGGACCCATCTGATTGGGCGAGAAAACCTTGTCGAATGCAGGCTGAGCCTGAACCAGAGCGGAGGCAAGAAGCCCCAGAAAACAGACCAGTGCGCGAACAGCGCGACGCCGGCGCAGTGGATTCGAAGGTACTTGCATTCGAGGGGTCTCCCAGATCGTTTTAGGCCTCGTGAGACACGCTGCCAGCGCGAAGAGCTTAGCCCAAAACTCCACGTTCTGTCGCGCCTTGTTGAACTCCGGCCCGAAGGTTCACATAGCAATCAACAGGGGCTGCGGGTATAGTTCCCAAACCTTGCGCCACCGTTTCTTGGAGAGCTTCAGATGCGTTCACTGCTAGTCCTTTGTTTGATTTCAATCACTTCGCTGGGAATGCTGATTCCGGATCAAGCTCGAGCCAACCCTGCCGACTTTCGCGTCAACGTCGCTGGCAGCACCATCAGCTTCGCCTTGGCCAATCCGCGACTCCCGCACACGGGCGCAGAACTGATCGTCACCGGACCTCAGGGTTTCAACAAGGTCAAACGATTCAATGCAGGTCAATACATCTTTTTTGATGTCTTTCGTGATGGCGCGGCGCGCAGCGGGCAATTCAACTACGAGCTGCGCCTCATGTCCGTCGAAGAACCGCGCGCCGGAATGGGGATGCCCCAGGCTGAGGTGATCGCCCTGCCTCGACTGAACGGCGCCTTCACCGTGGCTTCCAGCCAGATCGTCAGCGAAGACCTGGACGAGCAGGGAACGCAAGCTGTGGTCATTGCTGATGATCAAGTGGTCCAGGGCAGCATCTGTGCCGGCCTTGACTGCAACAACAACGAGAGTTTTGGCTTCACTACCTTGCTGCTGAAAGAGAACAATCTCCGCATTCGCTTCAACGACACGAGCAATTCCGCCTCTTTCCCAAGCACAGACTGGGAACTTCGAGCCAATGACACCACCAACGGCGGCGCCAATCAGTTCTCCATCGTCGATTTCTCGGCGGACCGGGAAGTGCTCGTGGTGCAAGCTGGAGCACCAGAAAATTCCCTGCTGATCGATGACCAGGGCCAGGTTGGCTTTGGTACTGCTACGCCGCTGCTTAATCTGCACGTTACAGACAGCAACACGCCGGCGATGCGTCTGGACCAGGACGGCACCGGCGGCTTCGCGGCCCAGGCCTGGGACGTTGGCAGCAATGAGTTGGAGTTCTTCGTGCGCAACGCCACCAGTCTGACGATTCCCTTCAGTATCGACGTCAACGCGCCCAACGACGCACTGGTCGTCGATGCGGGCGGCAATATTGGCATGGGCGTCCTGGCACCAGAAAGCAACCTGCACATCAACGGCGCGGGCGAATCCGCGCGGATGACGCTGGAATCAGCAGCCGGCGTCTGGGATGCCACGGTCAGCACGGAAGGATTCACGATCGACGATGCCAGCACCGGCAACACGGAGCTGCAGCTATCCGCTCAGGGTGATCTGAGCGTGGCGGGTTCATTGCGCACTTCATCCACCGTCGAACTGCCCAGCGTCTCGCCGGACCAGACCGCCGACCCGTTGGCGGAGGTCGAAGCACACCTGCAGCGCTACGGTCAGCTGCCGGGCATTGGCGAACGCGCCGGTCAGGGTCACGACGTGATCGAGTTCCAGATGCAGCTGCTCGAAGCCATTCAGCAGCTCACCCTGCAAAACATCGAACAGCAAAAAGAGATCGAAGCCCTGCGCGGTCAGATCGCACGCATGCGTCGCTAGTCCAGCTTCAAGAAAAGACTTGATCTCAAGGCCGCGGGTGCCACACTCGCGGCCTTTTTGTGTGTCATGCCCTGCGCCCTGGGTGGACAAGCCTCGATCGCCTTGAGCTGACGGCTTATGCTACCGTCGCGGTCCCCCATCCATTCGTCTCAGGACACACCATGACCACAAGCCGACTGATTGCCATCGCCCTGTTCAACCTGTTGCTCGCCGCCTGCCATTCCGCAGATGACGCACACAGCGAACACGCTGCAGAAGCCGCTGCACCCACAGCTGAGGTCGAACCCGAAGTCGAGATTGCCGATCGCATTCTGACCGGTGGCACGGTGATCACCGTCGATATGGACCAGCCCGAAGCTGAAGCCGTGGCCATCAAGGATGGACGCATTCTGGCCGTCGGCAGTGCCGACGCGATGGCTACCCATGCCGGTGAGACGACGGAAATCATCGACCTGGCCGGGCGCGTTGCCATGCCGGGCTTCATCGAAGGCCACGGCCATTTCCTGGGATTGGGCCAGGCGCTGATGATTCTGAACCTGATGCCGACGCGCAGCTTCGAAGAAATCGTTGCCATGGTCGAAGCCGCGGCTGCTGAGGTCGAGCCGGGCGAATGGATCGTCGGTCGCGGCTGGCACCAGGAACGCTGGGGAGAAACGGACCTGCCGCTCTACGACGGCGTGCCGCATCACCGCACCTTGAGCGCCGTCAGCCCCGACAACCCGGTTGTGCTGTTCCACGCCAGCGGCCACGGTTCCTACGCCAACGCGGCCGCTTTGGCCCTCGGCGGAATCGACAATGACACGCCCGATCCTGAAGGCGGCACGATCGTTCGCGATGAGGACGGTGAGGCCACGGGCTTCCTGCGCCAGGCGGCGCAGAACAGCGTGAGAGCCCAGCTGATGGATGCGCAGGAAGGCTTGGGCGAAGAAGAATTGCAGGCCCGCTTCGAACGTCAAGTCCAATTGGCCGGCGAAGAAGCGCTGCGCCATGGCGTCACCTCCTTCCACGACCAGGGCACGAACTTTGCCGACATCGATCGCCTCAAGGCGATGGCAGAAGCCGGCCGCTTGCCCGTTCGTCTCCACGTCGCCGTACGCCATGAAACCAACGAAGACCTGCGGGCACGGGTCGCCGAGTATCGCATGGTTGGCCACGCCAACGGCTTCCTGACCGTGCGCGCACTCAAGCGCAATATCGATGGCGCACTCGGCACCCATGGCGCCTGGCTGCTGGACCCTTATGCCGACAAACCCGAGACCTCGGGCCTGCCGCAGACCTCGCTGGATAATCTGCGCGAGACCGCTGAGATCGCTCTGGAAAACGGCTTCCAGCTCAACACCCATGCGATCGGCGATCGCGGCAACCGCCAGACCATGGATCTCTATGAAGAACTGCTGAGTCAGCGCCCGGACGAGGACCTGCGCTGGCGCATCGAACATGCCCAGACCCTGCACCCTGATGAGGTGCCCCGCTTTGCTGAGCTCGGCGTGATTGCGTCCATGCAAGGCGTACACGCCACCTCCGACGGACCCTGGGTGCCACAACGCCTGGGCGAAGCAAGAGCCCAGCGACGCGCCTACATCTGGCGCACCCTGCTGGACGCGGATGCCACCATCTGCAATGGCACGGACGTCCCCGTGGAGTCGATCTCACCGCTGGCATCCTACACCTCGTCGGTCACGCGCCGCATGGCCAATGGCGAGCAGTTCTTCCCCGAGCAGTCCATGGGTCGGATGGAAGCGCTGTACTCCTACACGATGGGCTGCGCCGAAGCCGTCTTCGACGAGGATCGACTGGGGAGCCTCACGCCCGGCAAGCTTGCCGACATCGTGGTGCTGAACGCCAACCCGCTGACGATCAGCGAGCGGGAGTTAGCCGAGCTGGCCGTGGAAATGACGTTCGTCAATGGCGAGCGGCGCTACGAGGCGCTATAGGTCACGCGCCACTCGGAGTCCGGTGCTGGGAACGCGCAAATCCCGAAGATTTCGTCCCCGATTGGCTGATCGAATTCGGCTGGAATCCGTGTCGGTCCAGGCCCCGCTGCGTCGCATTCGACGAGTGCAGTCGCCGCTCAACCAGGGCGAACCATCCGAAGGCGCGCCGCTATAGCTGGTATTCGAGCAGTCTTCGACCCACTCCCAGACGTTGCCGTGGACGCCGAAAAGACCGAAGGCATTGGCGGAATAGCGCCCAACCGGATCAGTGCGAGCAGTCGCGGGCCGGCAAGACAGGAAGTTGGCGCCGAAGGGGTGATCAGAGGCACAAGCGAGCGGTTCTTCATTTCCCCAGTGGAAAAGTGATTCGGAACCCGCGCGCGCGGCATACTCCCA
>JBCDLQ010000203.1:0-5290 GCA_039414335.1 Pseudomonadota bacterium
AACTTCATGCGGCCCACGGAGGACAGGTCGTAGCGGTCTTCCGTGAAGAACAGGTTCTTGAACAGATTCTGAGCGGCTTCCTTGGTCGGCGGCTCGCCCGGGCGCATCATCTTGTAGATTTCCCACAGCGCTTCAAGCTCGCTGGCGGTGGAATCGATGCGCAGGGTGTTGGAGATGTACGGACCCTGGTCGAGGTCGTTGACGTACAGGATCTCGAACTTCTTGACCTTGGCTTCGCGCATCGCCTCGATCACTTCTTCCGTGATCTCGTCATTGGCGCGGGCAACCAGCTCACCCGTATCGCCATCGGCGATGTTGTGGGCCAGGATCTTGCCGATCAGGTAGTCATCAGGCACGTCCAGGGTGGTCACGCCGGCTTCGGCGATCAACTTGACGTGGCGCGCCGTGATGCGACGGTCCTTGGCGACGATGACGTTGCCGTCCTTGTCGACGATGTCGAACAAGGCGTTCTCGCCGCGCAGGCGCTGCGGCACGAGATCAACCTTCGCGTCACCCTTGCGCAGGTGCACGGTGGTTTTCTCGAAGAAGAAGTCCAGAATGGCTTCCTCTTCCATGCCCAGGGCGCGCAGGAGAATGGTCACCGGTAGTTTGCGGCGACGGTCGATACGCGTAAAGATGCAGTCCTTCGGGTCGAACTCGAAGTCCAACCAGGAACCGCGATAGGGAATCACGCGAGCTGAGAACAGCAGCTTGCCTGATGAGTGGGTCTTGCCGCGATCGTGGTCGAAGAACACACCGGGTGAACGGTGCATCTGGTTGACGATCACACGCTCGGTACCGTTGACAATGAACGTACCCGTGTCGGTCATTAGCGGCAGGTCGCCCATGTAGACGTCCTGCTCCTTGACCTCTTTCACCTTCTTGTTGCGGGCCGGGCTGTCCTTGTCATAAATGACCAGGCGAACGGTGACGCGCAGGGGCGCCCCATAGCTCATGCCGCGCAGCTTGCACTCGGTGACGTCGAACTCGGGCTCGCCGAGCTTGTAGCTCACATACTCCAGAGCCGCGTTGCCTGAGTAGCTGCTGATCGGAAAGACCGATGACAGCGCACCGTGCAGGCCGATTTCGTCGCGCTCGTGCTCCGGCCGATCGACCTGCAGGAATTGCTTGTAGGAATCGATCTGTGTGGACAGGAGAAACGGAACTTCCAGCACCTGGGGGTGCTTGCCGAAGTTCTTACGAATCCGCTTCTTTTCGGTGAAGGAGTAACTCATGAGCGTTGTACCCACTTGAAATTGCTACGGCCGGGTTTGTCCTACCGTGCTGATCGTGGCACCCGGTTCAAGCCAGATCAGTTCGTCGTGCTACCGGCGGCTCAACCGCGCGGCAATACTGCTTTCAAAAACGGCAACGGGCCGGGTGCCTGGTCGGCACCCAGCCCTGGATGTTGCTGTTGTCTGTCAGCAGCAACGGGCTTACTTGACCTCGACGGTCGCGCCCGCTTCTTCCAACTGCTTCTTGACGTCTTCGGCTTCGTCCTTGGCAACGCCTTCCTTCAGCGGAGCCGGAGCGCCTTCGACCAGGTCCTTGGCTTCTTTCAGGCCCAGACCGGTGATGCCGCGGACAGCCTTGATGACGGCAACCTTGTTCGAGCCGAAGCCCGTCAGGACGACGTCGAATTCGGTCTTCTCTTCAGCAGCGCCAGCGTCGCCACCCGCAGCCGGACCGGCAGCGACAGCAACAGGAGCAGCAGCAGAAACACCGAACTTCTCTTCCATGGCTTCGATGAGGTCAACAACCTCCATCACGCTCATGCCTGAGATGGTTTCCAGAATTTCGTCTTTTGAAACGGCCATTTTCTTCAATCTCCAAAAATGTGATCGGAATCTTGAATCAAGACTCCATTGATGATGTTGTCAAACTCAGGCAGCTTGCTTGCTATCACGCACCGCAGCAACGGTACGAACCAGCTTGGTATGCGGCTCCGCAAGCGTACGAACGAACTTCTCGATCGGTGCTTTCATCACACCCATCAGCATGGCAATGGCTTGATCGCGCGTCGGCAGTTTCGACAGGCGTTCCAGCTCACTCGCGTCATGCAGCTGGCCACCCACGGCAACCAGTTTTGCAATCAGACGGTCGTTGTCTTTTGCGTAGTCCTTGACGAGTCGTGCTGCAGCGCCCGGATCTTCCATGGAAAACGCGAACAACAGCGGACCTGACAGGCCTTCGCCCATGCATTCGAAGTCGGTACCCTCAACGGCTCGGCGCACCAGAGTATTCTTGGCCACCTTCAGATAAACGCCCTCAGAGCGGCTCTTGGCACGCAATTCGGTCATTTCTCCGACGGTAAGGCCGCGGTACTCAGCAGCTACGGCAGAATGCGCGGCCTGTGCCACTTCGGACACTTCCGCAACCACTGCCTTTTTCTGCTCAAGAGTGAGCGCCATTGGCTACCTCCATCTTTCTTTCTAAGAGACTGTCAGCCTGAGGGCCGAACAGTCCGGTCACATTCCAGTCATTGCAATCGATGCCAATGGCTGGACCCTTTCGGTGGCCGTTTTCCAAACTTCGGAATCGGGCGTCACCATCTGCGTGGGCGGAATTTCCATTACCGTGACGATCCAGGAGACTCGTCAGCGACCCACGGTCTTGGACGGACACTTCGAATCAACGAAGCACACGCCCGATCAAGTGGTCTGGCAGGATCTGGCGCAAGGCCTGCACCTGCCCGACCGCTCAATTCATTGCTTAATCGATCAAATGCTCAAGGTGCCGTGATCAACGATCACGCCCGGTCCCATCGTCGTCGACAGAGACACCTTCTTGAGGTATTGGCCCTTGGCAGCCGGCGGCTTGACCTTGATCAGCTCGTTGACGAGCGCATTCAGGTTGCCTTCCAGCTTGTCCACGTCGAACTCGGCCTTGCCGATGGTGGCGTGGATGATGCCGGCCTTGTCAGCACGGAACTGAACCTGGCCCGCTTTGGCATTCTTGACTGCGGTCTCGACGTCAGGGGTAACGGTGCCGACCTTCGGGTTCGGCATCAGGCCGCGAGGACCCAGAACCGTACCGAGGCGACCCACGACGCGCATGGCGTCAGGGGTGGCGATACAGACGTCAAAGTCGATCGTGCCGCCTTTGATCGTGTCAGCCAGATCTTCGAAACCGACGATGTCGGCACCAGCAGCCTTGGCCTTCTCGGCGTTCTCGCCCTGAGCGAAGACAGCGACGCGGACGCTTTTGCCCGTGCCGTTCGGCATGACGATGGCGCCACGCACGACCTGGTCGGATTTACGCGGGTCGATGCCTAAACGGATGGCCACGTCCACACTCTCGGCGAACTTGACCTTGCTGGTGGACTTGACCAGCTCGAGTGCTTCGCCAATGGCATAAGCCTTGCCGGCTTCAATATGCTCGCGCGCGGCGCGAATACGCTTGCCTTTAGCCATTACTCGACTCCTTCCACGTTCAGACCCATGCTGCGCGCGCTGCCGGCGATGGTCCGCACGGCGGCGTCCATGTCAGCGGCGGTCAGATCGGGTTCTTTGGTCTTGGCAATCTCTTCCAGCTGGGCACGGGTAACGGTGCCCACCTTGCGCGTGTTCGGCTCGCCGCTGCCTTTCTTGATCTTGGCAGCCTTGCGCAGCAGAACGGCGGCTGGCGGAGTCTTGGTGACGAAGGTGAAGCTTCGATCGCTGTAAACGGTGATGATTACAGGAATCGGCATGCCGGCTTCCATGGACTGCGTGGCCGCGTTGAAGGCTTTGCAGAATTCCATGATGTTGACACCATGCTGACCCAGGGCCGGACCCACGGGTGGGCTCGGATTCGCCTGCCCCGCAGGCACCTGGAGCTTGATGTAGCTACTGACTTTCTTGGCCATGTTAAGTGGTCTCCTCGGGTTCAAGCGCTGGGCCACGTAATGGGCCTTCAGCTCCCCGCCTGTTGAGTTGTCAGCAACCTTTCGGTGCTGTTGTTCGTTTCAACGCCGTGTTGCTTTGGCGTTGGGTGTTGCTCTTTCAGCGACCCCGAATGGCACCCAGCCGAAGAAGCTGGATCCCGGATCGGGGTCCGGGATCGAAAAACTCGTCTAGAGTTTTTCGACCTGCTGGAAATCCAGCTCGACGGGGGTGGAGCGCCCAAAGATGGACACGGCCACGCGCAGTCGGCTCTTTTCGTAGTTGATCTCTTCGACCACACCACTGAAATCGTTGAACGGGCCGTCGATAACCCGAACCATTTCGCCCGGCTCGAACAGGACCTTCGGCCGCGGCTTGTCGACACCTTCCTGAACCCGCTGCAGAATCGCGTCGGCTTCGCGCTGGGTGATCGGCGCGGGACGATCCTGACGTCCACCGATAAAGCCCAGCACCTTCGGCACGTCCTTCACGAGGTGCCAAGTGTCGTCATTCATTTCCATTTCCACCAGCACGTAGCCGGGGAAGAACTTGCGTTCGCTGCGTCGCTTGACGCCCTTCTTCATTTCCACGACTTCTTCCGTGGGAACGAGAATCTCGCCAAACTGGTCTTCCATCCCGGCACGCTGAATACGCTCCTGCATGGAGCGCATGACGGACTTCTCGAAGCCCGAATAGGCGTGGACAACGTACCAGTGCTTGGCCATCAGCTGCCTCCGGCCGCACCGATCAGACGTCTCACCACCCAACCGAAGACCGTGTCCATGATGAACAGCAGAATGGCGACGATGACCGTGATCACGATGACCATCAACGTGGTCTGCAGTGTTTCCTGACGAGTCGGCCAGACTACCTTGCGACGCTCAACGTCGGTTTCACGCAGGAAAGCGAACATGCCGCGCCCGCGCTCCGTGCGCGAGACCAGCGCAATGGCAATACCGGCTGATGCCAGCAGGCCAAGGACGCGGATCAGCGTCATGACCTCGCCGGAGAACCGGAAGAACCCGACCACGCCGGCCAACAGGACCAAAAGCCCCAGGGCCCACATGACGTTATCGCGAGCTGATGTGTTTTCCGCTGCCATAGAAATCGGTGCTATGCCTTCACTAAGAGATGGCAGGCGAGGAGGGACTCGAACCCCCAACCTGCGGTTTTGGAGACCGCTGCTCTGCCAGTTGAGCTACTCGCCTACGTCTTGAAACTGTGCGTCAGTCCGGCTCCTTCTCCCTGAGAAGGCAAAGTCAGTGCCCAGACTTGCCGGGCACTGACCCTACTGACGTTCTTGTCGGTCGTGCTTATTCGTGGATCTTGGCCACGACGCCCGCACCTACGGTACGACCGCCTTCACGAATAGCAAAGCGCAGACCTTCTTCCATCGCGATCGGCGCAATCAGCTCGACCTGCATCTG
>JBCDLQ010000204.1:0-5234 GCA_039414335.1 Pseudomonadota bacterium
ACGACCATCAACATGCCGCTCGTTCGTACGCCGATGATCGCTCCGACGAAGATCTACGAATCCGTACCGACGATCACGCCCGAGGATGCCGCAGACATGATCAAGCAGGCCGTGATTTTCCGTCCTCAGCGGATCGCGACAAGACTGGGCATCTTTGCGCAGGTCTTGCATGCGGTAGCGCCGAAGGTCTCGGAGGTGGTGATGAACTCGGCCTTCCGGATGTTCCCGGACTCATCGGCAGCGCGCGGAGAGAAGCCGAACCGCGACGATCAGCCGACCCAAGAGCAGGTCGCTTTCGCGTCTCTGATGCGTGGTATCCACTGGTAACCTGCCAGGAACAAGGGAAAAAAGAAACGCCGCGCAGTCCTCTGGTCTGCGCGGCGTTTTCGTTCTGGTGAGGCTTTCTTGCTTGCCCTGACTCAGCGAATCAAGCGTTCCAGGCTATCCAGCGTTCGCGCCAGATCATTCCCGACAGGTGCGAGGAAGGCGCCGTCTTCTTCCATCGCTTCATGGAAGCTGCGCTCGGTCTCCAGTACCTTTCGGTTCAATCCCAGACCGTAGGTCGCGAGGAAGGGTTCAAGCTGATCCGCTCGGGCCAGCAGTTCTGACCGGGTGCTCTGGTAAGCGTGTTCTACCAGTTCATTTCGAGAGGAATAGCTGAAGATGTTGGTGAAGAACATCTGCTCATCGTTGCGATTCGGCTCGATCAACATCATGCCAACAGCAGGGAATTCGGTTTCATACTTGGCCATGCCGACCTGCATCCGGGATTGGATGAGCGCCCGAAAGGTCTGGGACAGGACCATCGGCAGTCCACCCCGGGTCATCCTGCTCTGACCATCGCCTGATTTGACGGCACCGTCACCATCGTAAGGAACGAGCGGGTTGATGCCGATCAGCAGATCGGCGCCTTCCTTGAGCGCAACGGAAGCGTGCAAGGTGCGACGCAGGGCACCATCCACATAGAAGCGGTCCTTGATCTTGACCGGCGGATAGAGCCCGGGCAGCGCGGCTGACGCCTGAACCGCACTGGAAATGGGAATATCGTCCAGCCCCGGCTCACCAAAGCGAACCGCCTGACCCGAGTCCAGCTCAACGGCGACGATTCTGAGCTTGGCGGGGAGATCCCGGAAATCGTTGCTTCGGCCCTGGCGGGTGAGTACGCGTTTCAGGAACTGCTCGATCATCTGGTTATCAAACAGGCCCGTGGGAATCAGTCTGGCGACGCTGTCGAGGCGTTCCAGATGCGTCAGTCGAGAAGGGTTGTTGAAGGCTTCCTTGATGACGTCGAAGATGACCGACGGGATCGCCTTTGCCCTGTCCAGGTATTCACGCAGTGCCGGTCTCAGGAACAACTCGGGCTGAAAACTGAATTCGGCATCGGGCGCGCTCATGAAAATGCGGCCCATCTGGGTCGCGGTCACCCGGTTCGCCAGGCTCGCGGTCAGAAAGGAGCCGGAAGAGACGCCGACATAGACGTCGAGATCGTGCATGTGGGCACCATCGATGGCTTCATCAATGGCTTGCAGCGCGCCGAGTTCATAGATGGCACCGAGCGGACCACCACCGGCGATGGCCAGACCAATAACGGGACGCTTCCCTTTTTTGAGCGGCTGGCTGGCGGGTGTGATTTTGAGCATTCGGGGTTCCCCTGGGGTTCTCGCGCGTTTCGCGGCGGCCATCAACGGCCGGGTGATACGCAATGAACGTTCATCAAGCCATTATAATAGACGGCGTCCTCGAGAACGATCGAACGGCCAGAATTGCTGTCTGGCCTTCATGTGAATTGGTTTATCAAAATGACATTGCAAGTTTCTGATAAAGCACCTGATTTTGAATTATTTGATGCGGATGGAAACACATTCCGTCTGAGCGAGCATGCCGGTGAGCGCTTGCTGCTGGTGTTCTACCCTGGCGACGATACGCCCGTGTGTACGCGACAGCTGTGTGACTACCGAGACGGCATCGAGGCCTTCTCGGAACTGGGCGTTACGGTCATCGGAATCAGCCCGGATGATGCTGTATCGCATCGGGCTTTTCGAGAAAAGCATGAGCTGCCTTTCATTCTGCTCAGTGATCCCGCCCTGGAAGTGGCCGAACGCTACGACAGCAAGGCCATTCTGGGGATGAAGCGAGGCGTTTTTCTGCTTGATGAAGGGCAGATCATTCGCTATCGGCACGTTGAGGCCGTCGCATTGTTTCGCCGGCGAAGGGAAGAATTGCTGGACGTCATTGCGGAGTTGGGATGAGTACAGCGGCAGCCGTTGAACATCTGACTGAACAGATCGAGCACAACCAACAAGTTGCCGAGCGTCTGGCGCATGCCAGCCCGGAGCTGAACCAGGGGCTGATCGAACTCCAGGACTGGCAGCGCCGCCGTCTGGATGCCTGCTACGACGACCTGAGACAGACGGCGCGCTACCGGCCAGCCTGTGACTTTTTCCTCGACGAACTCTACGGCGGCAAGGATTTTCGTGAACGTGACCGCCAACTGGCTCGTGTTGTGCCCGTCATGCGCCGCTTTCTGCCTGATCATCTCCTGTTTGCCGTCGGTGATGCGATGCGTCTGCAGGCGGTCAGCCTGGAATTCGATATCGACATTGCCGTGCTCTTGTTATCGGCGGATCGACTGGATCAACCGGCCTATGCGCAGGCCTACCGAGCTCACGGGGCCTGGGACGCGCGTGAGATCCAGATCGACCTGATCAACAAGCTGGGTGAGGTGCTGGATGAGACGGTTCATCGACCGATGGTTCATCGCCTGGTCCAGATGATGCGTGGGCCAGCGATCCTGGCTGGATTCGGTGCCCTGCAGAGCTTCCTCGGTCGTGGTCTGAACGCCTTCGCGCGCATGCACGGAGCGGCCTACTTCCTCGAGACGATCGTCACGCGGGAGAGTGAAGCGCTGGCGGCGATGAAGACGGGTTCCGATTGGCCTTTCGCGACCTGGATCGACCGCGGTCCGTAAGCGTCTTCAGTTCAATTCGAACTGGTCCAGGCGTTCGAGAATCTGATCTGCCAGCTCGAAGCCCGGGTCGTCCGCTTCGAACACGGACGGAACGGCCACGACATACATTCCTGCTCTGGCAGCAGCCAGTACGCCGGCAGGCGCATCCTCGAAGACCAGGCAATCAGCTGGATCGACGCCCAGCTTTCTCGCAGTCGTAAGAAACACTGCGGGATCGGGCTTCCCCCGGGCCTCCAGGACGCCGGAATGCGTCAGCTTCAGATAGGGTTCGAGTGAGAGGCGCTCCACAACGGCGTCGATCAGCGCAGGTGGTGAGGAGGAGGCGATCGCGATGGGCAGTCCCGAGACCTTCAGGCGCTCCATCAGGCTGAGAACGCCCGGCAAGGCCAGGCCCCGTTCGTTGATCAGCTGGGTCACTCGTTTGAGTACACGATCGACCATCGTTTCCGGGCTCGGGTCGGACCAGCCGAACTGCCGATGCCAGCGTGCAATCACCTCATCAATGCGAAAACCGGCCGTGGCTCTGCAGAGCTCGCGCGTAACGGGAACTCCGATGGCCTGAAAACAGTCGATTTCCGCATCCTGCCATAGCGGTTCGGAGTCGATGAGCAGGCCATCCATGTCAAAGATGGCAGCCTTCCATTGACTCATGCGGCCAGGCCGGACATCGGTTCCGGGGTGTTCTGGATTGGCAGATCACTTTCTTCGCTGAGCGTGCTTAAGGCAGGGATCGCACGACCTCGAACAGCATCATCGATCAAGGCCGGATCCAGATGGGGCGCCAGCAGGTGCAGGAACTGTGTGTGGTAGGTCTTGAGCAGTTGATCCTTGCGCCAACCGATCCACGTGGTGAGCGTCGGAAGCAGATGATCGACCGGCAGGGTGATCAGGTCCCGATCCTGCCGCTGATCGATGGCCATGGCGGCAACGATACCGACACCCAGTTGATTGCGAACGCAGGTCTTGATGATGTCCGAATCCCGTGCGGTGAAGGCCACTGTGGGTTCGAGACGCCGTTGCCTGAACGCACTCATAAGGGAGGATTCGGGGCGATCGCTGAACAGATAGGTCACCAGGGGATAGCGGGCCAGAGACTCCAGCGTCAGCCGTTCATCAAGGCGGGTTAGCGGATGGTCCCTGGGGACAATGACGACGCGATCCCATCGATAGACCGGCAGCTGTACCATGTGATCAGCCTGCGCCTCGCTACTACTGGCCATGGCGAGATCGACCTGGCGCTCATTGAGCATGCGACGGATCTGTTCCGACGTGCCCTGGTGCAGTTCGACGGTGGTGTCCTTGAACAGCCCGTTGAATCTGGCCAGCACGGGTGGAAGCAAATATCGGGCCTGAGTCTGAGTGGTGGCAAGACTCAATTGCCCGGTCAGGTCGCCACGCAACTCTTCGGACAGGGCCTTGATCCGATCAACCTCACCCAATACGCGTTCAGCACGGGCAACGACCTGCTCGCCTTCCGGCGTCAGGGACTCGAGTCGTTTGCCGCGTCGCACGAACAGGGTCAGACCCAGTTCGTCTTCGAGCAGACGGATCTGCTTGCTGATTCCCGGTTGGGAGGTGAACAATCGTTCGGCAGCCGTGGTGATATTCAGATCACTCTGGACGACGGCGGCAAGAAATCGCAGTTGTTGGAGCTTCATGACGCGTGCCTTTCCAAGCAGATGGACGGTGGCGTCGACGGGAAGGCTTGCGGAAAAGTGGGGCGATGCGTTGGCATCGACCGCTTTAGCTGCATTTATCAGGCGCCCGCAAGCTGGTTCAAATCGGCGCGTGTACTCAATATTGCGTCTGAGACCCCCGCTGTCAAGTGCAGGAGGTCCTGATCTCAGTCCAGGTCGGAGGCAGTTCCAATCGCATCGCCCTGGAACAGGCTGGCGCCAGCCTCACTGAAAGGGCGCACGAGTTCGACATCGTTGACCTGATCCACAAGGATTCGGACGAAACTGCCCAGGGCATCCACGAGGGAGGGAATGCGGTCCGGGCCATGCATTGCATTGACCCTCAAATAGTCCAGATGGCCACGGAAGGCGCTCAGTTGGTCGGCTGACAGGCCCCGGGAAACGCCGCAGATCTCGATATCGCGCTTCTCCAGGTGCTGCTTGATCGAGGCCACGTCATCAGGATTGTCAAAGGCCTTAAGCGGCAGCTCGCAGGCCAGCGCCAGGTGGCGATACTGATTGGCCAGCTCCAGCCACTCGTCGATGAAGATATCGAGTTCTTCGAATTCGGCCGGATGTGATTGCAGCAG
>JBCDLQ010000205.1:0-5230 GCA_039414335.1 Pseudomonadota bacterium
CGTCGGTATTTTCCTGGAACACGGATGTTCGAGTCGAATCCTCGTTGTCTCCACCGGTTTCGCTGACCGATCCCCAGGGTTATCCGGTCTCGGATGTGACGGGCAGCTTCATGCTCGGTACGGGCAGCTACCAGGAGGTTTTCGAGGCCGAGAACCTCGCCAGCGCCTGGGATTTCATCTACATCCCGGTACCCAAATTGCCGAAAGGAATCGAGCGATTCCTTGGCGGCCCGGCGGGTCGAAAGGCCGCTCAGACCGTGTTCGAGGTCGGTGTCGAGGCCGGTCTGATCGCGGCCGACTTCAACGACTTCCTGTTCCCCAGTTTCCGCACGGGCAGCGTCCGTCAGGAGCTCAGAGAGCTTGCCGTGCTGGATCTGTTCCCGCCTGACGTGACCGTCACCCAGAATACGTTTGAAATCGAAGCACTGGAGCTGGGCGGTGCGTCCGTGTTCGGCCCCTCGCTCGGTGGCGGTACCAATCAGACACTGCTGGCGACGGGATTCACCGTCACCGACGACTGCACTCCATTCGTCGACCTCAAACTGTCTGGGCCGACGCCAGCCTTCTGGCCGCTGGGTGAGACAACCCGCGTGGTGTGGACGGCTCAAGATCAGGGCCCCAACGAAGACCGTGAACCCAATTCGGTGGAGATCGAACAGTTCGTGACCGTGGTCGATACGCTGCCCCCAAGCATTCTGGCGCCACCGGCTCGCGTCGTTGAGACCAGCACTGCGACGGCGACGATTGTGCTTGAAGCGCCGCGCGTCTTCGACTTCGGTGATCAGGATCCAATCATCCGCTTGGCTGGCTTACCACCGCCGCCCAGCGTGACCCTGCCCTTGGGGATCACCGAACTGCCCTGGAGCGCAACGGATGACTTTGGCAACAGCGGATCTGCCACCCAGCGGATCAATGTCAAGCTCGAAGGGACCAATCAGACGCCGCAGGGCGTGGCCGGTCCGCCGGTGCCTGCGCAAACCTTCACCCCCACTGAGATTCTCCTGCGGGGCACGGACCCGGACGACGACCCCCTGTCTTTCCGGATTGTGGATTTTCCACCCGACGGTGGTTTCGAGGCGCCGCTGCTGCCCTATTTCATCGAGGATTTCCGCGGTGACTTCGAGGCTCAGAGTAGTTGCGACCCGGGCCGCCCCTTTGACGAATTGGCAGATCCGACCCAGGTCAAGATCACCGATGAAGGGCTGACCTATATTCTCGATTGCGAGGGAACAGCGCCTCAGACACAGACCAGCCGCATCAGCGTGCTGGATGCGGAGCGCAACCTGCTAGCCGGTCGCTCCCTGCCTCGCAACGGCTCGTTTTCCAACGGCATCTATTTGTCGCCGCTTAGCGGTGAGATTCTGTACGGCGGGCAGACCAATTCGGGCGCGACACCCAATCCTCCGCGATTCTTCCGGCTGGATGCGGAAACGCTGGATACGCTCCAGGAGTATCGCGCTGCATCGATCAACCAGCTGGTGAGTTTCAACGCCTTCATCATTGACGGCAACGATCTGCTCTACGTCGCCGAGGGCCAGGGCGTCATTCGGGTGTTTGATCTCCAGAGTGCGACCGATCAAGGTGGTTTTCTCGAGCTCGCAGACGCGTTCTTCCAGTTTGATCTGGATCCCAATGAGACAGCGGGTGGCGGCTTCCAGGCTGTCCGAGACATCGCGCTGACCCACCGTGGCGAGCTCCTGTTCGCCACTGGAGGACGAATTCATCGCATGACCGCCAGCGCCCGTCTGGCTGACGGCTCGCCGCAGGTCGGAGAGGTCACCGGCTGGCTGGGTGCTTGCGGATCCGGTGAGGGTTGTGATCTGTCGCGCAATGCCAGCCGCGGCTATTCCTGCGAGACCGGGGTGACCTGTAACACCGGTCAGGCGGTTCTCTTTGGGTCTGGTCCCGGTCAGTTCGATGGCTCTGTAAGCCTCGGCGTTGACCGTCGCGACAGTCTTTACGTGGCCGATTTTCTGAATTTTCGCGTTCAGCGTTTCACCGACAACGGCGTCTACGGCGGCGAGGCGGTTTCGGACTGTCCCGGCGACCAGCGCTGCTTTCTTCTCGGTGACTTCGGGCAACCGAAAGTGATTTCCGTGAACAGCCGAAATCTTTTCGTGCTTGATGAAAGTACATCGGTCGTGCACACCTTCGAGACCAGCGTGATTGAGCCGGTCGACGACAGCACGGCTCGCGTCGTCTACACGGCGAACGATGGCTTCCAGGGCACGGATACGTTCTCCTTTGCGGTCACTGACGGGCTGGATTCGAGCGCTCTAACGCTTGTCAATGTCGCGGTCGAACGCGCCTTCCGGCGACCCGTCGCCGATGCTCTGTTCTTGAATGGGCTGGAGGATACCGCGCTGCCCATCGTCCTGTCGGCGACCGATCCGGACGGCGCATTGGACCTGCCCTTGTCCTACGAGCTATTGAACCTGCCAGATCAGGGCACTTTGACGGGCGAGCCGCCGCAAATGACCTATCAGCCGCCCGCTGACTGGTATGGCACCACCTCATTCGAGTTTCGCGCTTTCGATGGCCTGGAATATTCCGAACCCGAAACGGCGATCATCACGATCGCGGCGGTCAATGACGCGCCGTTTCTCGAGTTTGTCGGTGTCGATACGGACGATCCCGACACTGCAGAAATCGAGATGACGGTGGGTTTTCCATCCAACTTCCGGTTCCGATTCTCGGATGTCGATGATGTGGATCTGCACCGCTTCGATGTGGAGTGGACGGTCGGATCCGGCGGGGGCGATATTGAAACTGATGTCGTCTTTCCCACAGCGCTAGACGCCAGTCCGCTGCTGATCAGCCCGGCGCAAACTCTCGACAGCAGCGGCGACGTGGTGGCGACCTTTACCTATGACGAGCCGGTGGCCGAAGATCGTCTGGTCGCCTGTCTTTCCGACAACGTGGTGCTGGATAACGGGGTCAAGAACAACAGCCAGACCACCTTGAGGAACTGCACGTCGGTGACTTTGCAGAACCTGCCACGCCCGGAACTTGATGTGGTCATCGAGGCGCCGCAAGTCATTCCAGCGCAATACGATCAGGCACAAGTGCTGGCTCGAATCACCAATCGCAGGCCGACCGTCGGTTCGGGAGTCAGCGCACCCGCGGTCAATTTCCAGGTCACGCTGCCGTTTGCCGCCTCAAACGTGACGATCGAGCGCGTCAATGAAGACGGCGTTGTCCCCAATCGACCGGACCCGGTCTGCACCCCGGGGGCGGTCCTCAGTTGTCAGGCCGTTGAACTGATGCCGAATGAATCGTTCATCGTTCGTCTGGATGTTCCGACCACGGACCTGGCAGCGGGCAGTGAAATTTCGATCGTACTGGACGCTCAAGCCCCTGGCGGTGAGGTCACCGCACCGAGTGGTACTCAGGCCACCATGACGATTGGTGCACCGGCCGATATTGTGGTGACGACCACCGAGGGTGCGAACAGCGATTGTCAATTCCAGTGTTCCAGGCTGGCCTCCAACTGCCCGCCTGCCGAAGCGATCCCCGCCTGCACCTTGTCGGACGCATTGGATCTGGTTCAATTTGCCGCACCCGAAGCGGGCAACCCGATCATTCAGCTGGGACAGGGTACTTACCGCATCGACGAGGAGAGTGCCCCTTATCAACTGGAATCACCGATCTTCCTTCTGGGTCTCGGTCCGGAGCGGACTTTTTTGAGCGGCAATGGTGAATTTCCATTGATCAATACGACGAGCATTGCCGTCACGATCCAGGATCTGGCCCTGATCTCCGGCGATGGTGTCGGTGCCCCTTCAGGCGCTGTGGTGAATGTTGAATCGGGCGCTGGCCTGTCGCTTCGAAACGTTCTGATCAGCAACAGCGAGGCCGACAGCGTGATTCGTAATACAGGCGACCTGATGCTGGAACGCGTCAGCATGGCGGATAACTTCGCAAACGATTATCTGATCGAGAACGCCAGGACTGCTCGTTTGAGCAACGTGATGCTGCTGGATAATCGCATTGATCGGCAGTTTTTCGGAGCGCTGGTCGGCAACACCAGTGGAACGCTTGAGCTTGAGCATGTCACGTTTGCTGGCAATTTCGGCACTGCTCTGTCCTCTCTGCCCAATACTCAGACTATTTCGATCGCTTCCAGCGTTCTCGCTGATTCCGATCAGCCTGGCTGTCGATTCGATTCGGTCTCGAATCAGTCATCGTCAGGAGGCAATGTGTTTCCTTCGAGCAGCGGTTGTCCGACCGTGGGCGATGATCTGGAAACGGACTTGCCGCTCTTGTCCGGTCGCGAAGTCAAAGCGGGTTTGCCGCTGCGCGCCCCCCTGCCTGAAAGCCCAGTCGTTGACTTCGTTAGTGATGCTTGTCTGGCAATGGATCTGATCGGCAGGGCCAGGCCCGTCGATGGTGATGGCGATGGCCAGGCCGCCTGTGATTCGGGCGCTATCGAAATCCTGCTGGATCGCGCCTTCCGTGATCGCTTCGAGCTGTGAGAACGAGTGAGACAGAACGACGGGGACCCAGCGCTTCAAGCGCCGTCGAGTCGCCTTCTGAATCCAGTTTGCTGAGGGAATTGACATGAACAAACGAAGACTGATCAATGGATTGATGATTGCCGGGTTGATTTCCCCCCTGATCATCCTGCCGTTCGCTGGATTTGGGCGGGATGCTGCTCCAGCACAGGACCGGGGAAGCGAGGAGGTCTTTGGGAATCCCGAACTGCCCCTGTTCTCCGATCGATTCGAGCCACCGATCGAACTGACCATCAACAGCAATGTGCCGTCCATCCACGCGTCAAGCAGTCAGATGCTGACCTTTACGTTTGCTGAAGACGTCTTCGGCTTTGATGCCGATGACATTCTGATTGGTCCCGGCGCCTTCACCGGTCAATTCTCCCAGGTCAACGCAGCGGTTTATACATTGGAAGTCCAGAGTAGCGGCGGTCGGATCACGGTGAACGTGCCGAACCGGGCTGCCCTGTCGGCAATCAGTGGCACGGGAACAGCCGCCGCTTCCTTCTCCAATTTCCGTTCCGACCGGCCCACTATCTCCCTGCCAGGTGGCGAAACCATGGTGCTGATCAGGGTGCCCGCAGGCAGCTTCATGATGGGTTCGCCTGAAGACGAACTGTCTCGGAGAGATGATGAAGCGCAGCATGAGGTGACTCTGTCGCGGGATTTCTACATCGGTCGCGACGAGGTGACCCAGGCCCAGTGGCTGGCGGTGATGGGCGATTTTCCGGAACCGC
>JBCDLQ010000206.1:0-5219 GCA_039414335.1 Pseudomonadota bacterium
GCACGAGCTGATGAAAGGCATGATTGCCGCCGGTGCCGCCGGCGTTCACTTCGAAGACCAGCTGGCCTCGGCCAAGAAATGCGGTCACATGGGCGGCAAGGTGCTCGTCCCGACCCAGGAAGCGGTTCAGAAGCTTGTAGCTGCGCGCCTGGCGGCTGACATCTGCAACGTGCCGACGCTGATCGTGGCTCGGACCGATGCCATGGGCGCCAATCTGCTGACCTCCGACATCGATGAACGCGATCAGAAGTTCGTCACCGGTGAGCGCACCTCCGAAGGCTTCTACCGGATCGATGCCGGTCTCGAATCCGCCATTGCGCGCGGCCTGGCTTACGCTCCCTACGCTGACCTGATCTGGTGCGAAACCTCGACGCCGAGTCTGGAGCAGGCCAAGGCCTTCAGCGAGGCCATCCGCGCCGAGTATCCAGACAAGCTGCTGGCTTACAACTGCTCTCCCAGCTTCAACTGGAAGAAGAACCTGTCCGACCACGACATCGCTCGCTTCCAGAACGAGTTGGGCGCCATGGGCTACAAGTTCCAGTTCATCACGCTGGCCGGATTCCATGCGCTCAACCACTCCATGTTCCAGCTGGCGCGCGGCTACAAGGCTCGTCAGATGTCTGCCTATGTCGAACTGCAGGAAGCCGAGTTCGCTGCCGAGCCGCAGGGCTACACGGCCACGCGTCACCAGCGCGAAGTGGGTACGGGCTACTTCGACCAGCTGACCCAGGCGGTCAGTGGCGGCCAATCCTCCCTGAGTGCACTGAGTGGCTCAACGGAAGAAGAGCAATTCGAAGACGCCTGATCGGGCGTCTTCGATATTTGAAAAGCCTGCACGGGGGCCGCAGTATCATTGGATCAAATTCAGGTTTGATTGCGGCACCCGATGAGCGAACACGAGCACCCCGAACACGGTGAAACCGGCGATGGTCTGGCCCTTCAGGAGGCCAGGCCGAAGGTCAAGAAACCACCGCTGTACAAGGTCGTTCTGTTGAACGACGACTACACCCCCATGGACTTTGTGGTCCAGGTCCTGAAGCGCTTCTTCGGCCTGTCGCATGACAAGGCCACGACGGTCATGCTTCACGTGCACACGCGCGGACGCGGCGTGGCCGGCGTTTATACCTACGAAATCGCGGAAACGAAGGTGGTCATGGTCAATGACTACGCCCGCGAGCATGAGCATCCACTTCAGTGCACACTGGAAGAGGCCGGTGATGCGGGTGACTGAGCCCATTGTCATCGCTCACCTTCCCCGGGCAACGCCAGATTGTTTGCACAACGATCTGCACGCCATCAGGAATCATCCTGCGGCATACTGGTCTGAATTATCAATGACCTCCATCGAGGACAAGCAACGTCATGTTTAGCAAGGATCTGGAACTGTCGATCTCCCAGGCCTATCACACGGCCCGCAGCAAGCGCCACGAGTTCCTGACCGTGGAGCACCTGCTGCTCGCGCTGCTGGACAACCCGTCTGCGCGCGAAGTGCTAGATGCCTGTGGTGTGGATCTGAAGGTGCTGGGCCAGGAATTGGGCCGCATTCTCGATGAGACCATCCCCGTGCTGTCGGCGAGCGACCAGCGTGATACGCAACCGACGGTTGGCTTCCAACGCGTGCTGCAGCGCGCCCTTTATCACGTGCAGTCGGCCGAGCGAAAGGAAGTGCTGGGCGCCAATGTTCTGGTGGCGATGTTTGGCGAGAAGGATTCCCACGCGGTCTACCTGATGGGCAAGCAGGATCTGGCCCGTCTGGATGTGGTCAATTTCATTTCCCACGGCATTTCGAAAAAGACCGACGCGATCGAAAGCGGCAGCGGCGATGCGAAAACCGAAGGCGAGGGTGGTCAGGAAGAAAAGTCAGCCCTGGCTTCCTATGCGGTGAATCTCAACGAGCGCGCGATGGAAGACCGGATCGATCCATTGATCGGCCGCGAGCTCGAAGTCGAACGGACGATTCAGATCCTCTGCCGTCGACGCAAGAACAATCCGCTCTATGTTGGCGAGTCCGGCGTGGGCAAGACCGCGCTGGCCGAAGGGCTGGCACGTCGAATCGTCGAAGGCGAGGTGCCCGAGATCCTGCTGGACGCGGAAATCTGGTCTCTGGACCTCGGTGCCCTGCTGGCCGGCACCAAGTACCGCGGTGATTTCGAGAAGCGCCTGAAATCGGTGCTGGCCGAGCTGAAGGCGCGCGAGAAGTCCGTACTGTTCATCGATGAAATCCACACGATCATCGGTGCGGGCGCGGCTTCAGGCGGCGTCATGGACGCCTCGAACCTGATCAAGCCCGTGCTCGCCAACGGCGAGCTGCGCTGCATCGGATCGACCACCTTCGATGAGTATCGCGGTGTGTTCGAAAAGGATCGAGCGCTGGCACGGCGTTTCCAGAAGATCGATATCGTCGAACCGTCCGTGGGCGAGACGATCGAGATTCTCAACGGCCTCAAGCACCGTTTTGAAGAACATCACGGCGTGAAGTACGCGCTTGACGGCTTGGAAGCGGCAGCGACCCTGTCTGCGCGCCACATCAACGATCGGCATCTGCCGGACAAGGCGATTGATGTCATCGACGAGGCGGGTGCGAGAGAGCGTCTGAAGTCCGAGGACGATCGCGTTGAACAGATCAGCGTGACCGAAATTGAAGAGGTCGTGGCCCGCATGGCACGCATTCCGCCGCGCCAGGTCTCCCGCTCCGACCGAGACGCGCTCAAGACGCTGGAACGGGACCTGAACATGGTTGTGTTCGGTCAGGACGATGCGATCACCACCTTGTCGTCGGCGATCAAGATGTCGCGCTCGGGTCTGTCCGATGCGGACCGGCCGATCGGCAGCTTCCTGTTTGCCGGACCCACGGGCGTCGGCAAGACGGAAATTACTCGCCAACTGGCCCTGACCCTGGGTATCGAACTGATTCGCTTCGACATGTCGGAGTACATGGAAGCCCATACGGTGTCCCGACTGGTGGGTGCACCCCCAGGCTACGTCGGCTTCGATCGTGGCGGTCTGCTGACCGAGGCGGTCACTCAGACGCCGCATGCCGTGCTGCTCCTCGATGAGATCGAGAAGGCCCATCCCGATGTCTACAATCTGCTGCTGCAGATCATGGATCACGGCAAGCTGACCGATGCGAACGGTCGCTCGGCTGATTTCCGAAACGTCATCCTGGTCATGACCACGAACGCCGGCGCCTCACTGATGAATCGACGCGGCATCGGATTCACCCAGGCGGATCACTCCACCGATGGCATGGAAGCCATTCGCCGCCAGTTCACGCCTGAATTCCGCAATCGTCTCGATGCGATCATCCAGTTCAAGGCGCTGCCCTTCGACGTCATCCTCAAGGTGGTCGACAAGTTCCTGATGGACCTGGAGAACCAGCTGGCCGACAAGGGGGTCACGCTGGAAGTCTCGAAGGAGGCGCGCGGATGGCTCGCCGAGCATGGCTTCGACGAGCAGATGGGCGCGCGCCCGATGAAGCGGGTCATCCAGAACGCGATCAAGCGACCGCTGGCCGATCAACTGCTGTTCGGGGATTTGTCAGAGAAGGGTGGGCGCGTCAACGTCGATCTGGCGGACGACGGAGACAGTCTGACGCTGGATGTCAGCGCGGCGGCGGGCAAGGAGCTCGCCACCACCACGCCTGATTCGGACTAGCCGAGTCCGGCATAAGGCAGGCCGAGGCTTACTTCATTCGGTAGGTGATGCGACCCTTGCTGAGATCGTAAGGGGTCATTTCCACCTTGACTCGATCACCGGTCAGAATGCGGATGTAGTTCTTGCGCATGCGCCCGGAGATGTGGGCGGTGATGATGTGTCCGTTGTCGAGTTCGACTCGAAACATGGTGTTGGGCAGGGTATCGAGCACCTTGCCTTCCATTTCTATATGGTCGTCTTTTGGCATTGCCTTCCAGAGCGTGATTGAATAAAACCGCGCTATTGTGCCAGCTTTGGCGCGAGACGCAAGTTGTTCGTCGCTTCTTCAGTCGGGTCTGTAGCTCGGTGTTCGCACCTGTTGCGGCTTGAATCCTCGCGCGATCCGATAGACGAGCACACCGTCAGCCACGCCGGGCCGCTCCAGGGTAAGGCGTTGGACCGGCCCCAATTCGACCAGCGCCAGTTCCAGCCAGGGCTGGGTGATCAGCTTGTCTGACCGCGCCACGAGCAGGATGGGCTGGTCTGGATCACGAGCGGCGTTGAACCAGTATTCCCACATGGAACCGCTCATGCCGATCAGGTTCTGGCTCGTCAGGTACTCGAAATCCTGAATCTGGCCATGCCAGGCAATCGCGGCAGCGCCTCCCCACTTCGTGGTCGAGGCGATCAGCGGCGCTTCACCCAGTTCGACTTCGATCTCCTCACTGATCGACTTGATCGCATCCGATGCTTCGCTCCAGGTCAGATAGCCCGTCCCGAAATCGGAAACCTTCGCTCCCGGCAGCCCCAGCGTAAGCGCATGCAGCAGCAGACCGTAGGCCAGTACGAGTACGAGGATGCTCGGTACCCAGGAAGTGATCAGAGCGCGATGCAGCCGACCCAGTGTCTGGCCTGAGCGATCCCAGAGATCACGGTTCAACAGCGCAACGATCATGGGCAGCAGCGCAATCCAGGGTGGCAGCGTCCAGTGGAACTTGATTACCGTGGAGGTGCCGTAGGCGAGAAAGATCAGGAGTGGTACCGCCGTCATCGTGATCATGAAACGACGTTTGCGTTGGTCCGTTGCGAGTTGCTTCCTGGCCGGGCCAAAGGCCACGAGACCCGCGATGGCGACGACGGGAGAGAGCAGCAACAGCGCATAGACCAAGACGAGATGACTGGCGAACTCTGGATTCTCGACGAGGCGACGCGTGCTCTGGAACAGCAAGGAGGCCCACTGATTCTCGGCATTCCAGACCAGCACCGGGCTGAAGACCAAAGTGGCCAGCAAGACACTCAGATAGGGTTCAGATCGTTTGAACCAGTGCCAGGTCTGGCGATCGAGCAGCATGTAGATCAGGCCGGCGGGGGCGAGCAGGGCGATGCTGTACTTGGTCAGCAATCCGACGCCCATGGCGATCCCCAGCCCGATGAAGGCCAGGGGTTCGTCGTCAATCAAGGCCTTCTTGAAACAATAGAGTGCTGCAATCCAGGCGGCGAGCATGGGTGCGTCCGGCGTCATCAAATGCCCAGAGTGCGGCCTCCACACCGCCTTCCCGCCGCCCAAGTAGTCTGCCTAAACGCAC